>JAWWDW010000226.1:0-4174 GCA_033719735.1 Robiginitalea sp.
GCCAGTTCCGCCCCAGGATGCCCTCGTTTATTTTGGTACAGGTTCCCGTAAGCTCCACCACCTTGCCTTCATAGGCCGAGGGATCCTTGAGGAGCTCTGCAATGCTCAGGGTTGTGGCTTTTCCCGCCAGCGGGCTGGAGTGGAATTTCTTGTTCGGGCTGGATTGCATGGCCTCTGCAGGAGGGGCGTCAATACCCTCCTTCGGTTTCATGGAAGCCCCATGGGATTCGGGGACCAACTGGGTGATCAGGTAGATGGTCTCGAAGGTGCGACCCAGTTCCTTGCTTTCAAAATTGTTTTGGACCAGGGCCTCGTTATAGTAATAGGTCTCCCCGGCCTTTACATCCGATTTTCCGGTGGCAGCCCAGTATTCCTGATCCCCTTCGACTACTTTTAAATACAGGTATTTGCCCCCGGGAATGGTTTCTTTGATGGTAACCTTGTGGATGTCCATGACCACATTCTCGTGGGCGTCTGCCACAGAGGTTTGGGGCTGCATGGGAACGGGGTCTTCTTCATTCGGACCCAGTTTACAGGAAACAGAAACCAGTAGCATTCCCCCCATCAAGAGGGCCAATGGGAGTTGTGGGCGTAATTCACGCATGTATCGTATTTTTTAGGAGTTATACCGTTTGAAGCGGTTCGTATTCGGAAATTAGTTTAAACAGTTTGTCGTCGTTGTGGAGGGCTTCCGGTTGTTTGAGCGCTTTTCGCATGATCCGGTTGGCCAACTCTGAGATTTCAACCCCGGATCGTTTGGCCGCTTCACGGACTTTGGAGCGGTTAAGCTGCTTCAGGACTTTTTCCTTCCGGCTGGCCATCAGGGAACGGAAGGGCTGCAGGCGATACCAATCCAGGTATAGTCCCCATTCTTCCTCTACAATTTCACGGACGCTCTCCGTTGCAGCGGTCCGGGTGTCCCGGTTTTGCTGCAAGGAAGCCCCTATGGAATCGAGGTCCTCAAGGACAACATTCGGTTGGCGCCTCAGGGTCCCGTCTATGTTTCCCGGAACGGCCAGGTCTACCAGCAGGACTTTTCGGTCCTTGCGAATTCCCCCTGCAATCAGGGAAGGACAGTGGCTTGCAGCGCTTATGATGACATCAAATTCGCCCAGATCATTGTCGAGGAGCCGGTCCCAGGCCATGAAATGTACCTTGAAGGTACTGGCCAGTTTTTGCGCCCGTTCCTCTGTCCGGTTGGTCACAAAGATGTTGCGGTATCCAAACTTGGTGTTGTACTTGAAAAGCTGGCGCACAATATCGCCTGCTCCCACAAATAGGATTTTTTTACGGGAAGCCTCAGACCCGTAGGTGTCCCCAATCAGTTTCATGGACTTATAGGCCGTGGAAGTGGTCCCATCCCTAAAGCCCGTTTCGTTGCTGATTCGCTTGTGACTGCGGAACAGGGTCTGTACACACCGCTCCAGGAGGGAGCCCTGCAAGTGCTGCTCCAGGGAGTGGTGGTAGGCCTTTTTGATCTGATGGATGATTTCCGCATCCCCGAGTACAGAGGATTTCAACCCGGCCGCCACGCTCAACATGTGACGTACCGTATCATCCGTCTGGTCGCTGATCCTGAAATCGACCTGGTCCTCAGAGCGGATTTCCCCCAGTTTCCAGTTCAGGAAGAAGTCCCGGACCTGAACGGCCCGTGTCCCGGCCGTTTCGAAATAGAGTTCGGTCCGGTTGCAGGTAACCAGAATGAGCAGGGCATTCAGGTCCGGGTAGGTCTTCCTGAGGGCATCTGTCAACCGCTGTTTTTCGGCTTCATCCAAATGGAAGCGCTCCCTGCGGGCAACAGGCGCCGTATGGTGTGAGATGCTCAGATATCGAAAATTCATAGTCTTCTTATACAGCATTCTACAGAACGCTGTTTGGTTGATTACTAATTGGTTTTTATATCAGCCAGGTGCCTGAAGGACTACTCCTTCAGGGTCCTCATGTAATTGACCACCAGCCACATATCCTCCTCGTCGGGCATCTTCTTTTCAAAATTGGGCATGTCCCCACGGCCAATGTAACTCTTGTAGAAGATCTCCCCGTCGGTTTGTGCGTGGAATTCCTCAGAGGAAAAATCCCCCAGGTCGCCGCTCAGGTTGGCCGCTTTAGAACCATCCCCATACCCTTCGGACCCGTGGCAGGACTGGCAGTGTTTTTTATACAGGGCCTTCCCAATGTTCAGGTCCACGGAGGGGTCAGTCGGGTTTTTCATGTTTACATATTTCTCAGGCACTACCCATTCATCCTGAACGGGTTTGTCAAAGGCATAGAGTGCAAGGGCCACTACGGCCATCGGAAGTAAAATTTTGATTGTTTTCATTTTCTAATTTTTGCGATTTTAAACAGATTAACAATTAAATAAGCGATGATTCCCCAGGATCCCAGCACCAGAACCCCGGTAAACACCAGGACGAAAACGGGTGCTTTACTGCCCCGGGCCCACAAAGCTCTTTGGTCCCATGTAGATTCTACTACAATAGGCGTGCCAACCGGGGCCTGCAGCTCAGCTTTTACGGTTCCATACGTTTCGTTGTCTTCGATAAGGACCTCGATATCCAGGACTCCTTCTTTCCCGGGAATATCCGATGGGATTTCCACGAGAATGTCCCCATCGGCATCCGTCATCAGCAGGTCTTCGCTAATACGCAGGGGCTTGAACATCCTTTTGACCTGCACTTTGATAATGGCATCGGCCACCAAGCTGTCCAGGGCCACATCCGAAAGGGTAGCGGCGATGTAGTTCAGGCTGTCCCGTTGTTCCAGGCGTGCGCTTATGGCGGCATCCCGGAACTCCACGCTCCGGCTTGCTCTGCTGAAGGAATCGTTTCCTCCAAAAGAAGCTCCCAGGATATAGAGTCCGGTAGAATCGGGCCGGATCTCACCGAGGCTTTCCAGGGTATACCGCACGCTTCCATCAGCGCCGGTTTGGACCTCGCCCAAAGGGAATTCCTCCCCGTCCACCTCGTAATAGATCTCCAGGGGGATGTTGGGCACATCCACGTTCGCCCGGTCGATCCGGGCACTGGTGGAAAGGTCGAGGTGTACAGGCCCCTCCATGATCTTGGTATAAACGGCCCGGACCCGAAGTCGTTCCTTTTTCTCCTGGGCACTGACAGGCACCAGCACCCATAGTGCCAGGGCCAGCCAAAGCATCCTGAATCCCGCTAGTGGTATTTTCTGAGTCCTTTTCATACGGCAGCCTCTTTATGTTCAGCTTCCGGAAGGCCTTCTTCCTCGGCCAGGCGGTCTATGGAGATCACGGGTACGTAACGCACCAACAGGGTAATGATCAGCAATGCCATGGCCAGGGTGGCCCCCGTGATGACCCATTCGTGCAGACTTGGCGTGTAGTGATGCCATGATTCCGGTACTCCCTGTATCGGCAGGAAGGGGTGGAGCAGGGTAGGGGTCACGATCAGATAGCGCTTCCAGTAGGCGCAGACCACTACCACGATGGCAATCAGGTACAGGGCCTTGGGCTTTCTGAATTTCTCAAACAGGAGTAGTATGGAGGGCAGAATGAGCCCAACCCCCGTCACGATCCAGAAGGGCAGGGCATAATCCCCGCGCATCAGGGTCTCCAGGTGCTCCGAATCCGCCTTGCTGGAGGTAAAGAGCGGGATGATGTATTCGTTTATATTAAAGTACAGATACAACAGACAGCCCAGATGGAACAGTTTGCCCATCTTATCGAAATGGTACTCCGTCATGTAGTTTTCCAGCTGTTTGTTCCTGCGCACGATATAGGACACCACGATAAGCGCCCCCAGACCGGATACGATGGCCCCGGTGATGAAATAAGGGGCGAAACTGTTATTGGCCCAGCCCACCCGGTAGGTGGTGGAGAACAAATAGGCATCGATGGATTCCAGGATCAACCCCAGGGGGATGATCAGCAGGGCCAGCAGGTGGACACTTTTGTTCTGAAGCTTGACCTGTTTGGCCGCCCAGTTCCATTTCAGGGCAAAGAAGCCGTAGATCTTGCTCAGTCGCGGCTTGGTCTTGGCGTAGTAATCCCGCATGATCGCCAGGTCCGGCAACAGGGGGAAGTACAAGAGCAGCAGGCTCACCACAATAAAGGTGGGGATGATAATTACATCCCAGGTGATGGGGGACTGCAAACGCGCATGTACAAACAGGTTGAGCATGCGGTCCGGGCGGGCCATGTCGATGA
>JAWWDW010000227.1:0-4158 GCA_033719735.1 Robiginitalea sp.
AGTTCTGGTCCGACGAGGAGAATGCGGAAAAAGCGGTCGGACAGGGAATGAAAGTGCTGATGTCGCCCGCCAAAAAAGCCTATCTGGATATGCAGTATGACAGCATTTCACGTTTTGGGCTGGACTGGGCGGCCTACATCCCGGTAGACAGTGCCTACAGCTGGTCTCTGGCAACCTATTCGGACAAAATCCCAGAGGATCGGATCCTGGGGATCGAGGCGCCTTTATGGTCCGAGACCATATCAAACTCAGAAGAATTGGAATACCTGGCTTTTCCGAGGCTTCCCGCCTATGCGGAACTCGGCTGGAGTGCCCCCGCCAATCCTTCCTGGGAACAATACAGGGAACGGCTGGCACGCCAACTGGACTACTTCCTTCGGGAGGATATCAAATTCTACCCCTCCCACCGGGTACCCTGGAAGGTATCGGATGCTGAACTGCCGTGGCAGGAAGACAAAAAATAAAGGCCAGTTCCTCCAGGCCTGGGGGATACCTTTAGTGCTCAGGCCTCCCCGGTGTCTGACTTTTGGGATTCCGGATCTGAGAAATCGGTAATCCCGTTGTCCAGCAAGAGGTTGTACCACTGGACCACCTTTTTGATGTCGCTGGCGTAGACCCGGTCCTCATCGTAATCCGGCAGGACCTCGAAAAAATATTCTTCCAGCGCCAGTTTGCCATCTTTGTGGCTTACAGAGGTCTTTTTGCCTTCCTCTTTCTGCTGGATCTTTTCAAATACCGCCCGCAGGGGAAGTTCCTCCTCCAGGGTATAGATCGCAATTTCGGAAAGTACACTCACATTGTTGGAGATTCCAACCGATAGCTTCTTCCCATCTGCAAGAGACTCCGCGATAAGGCCACTACGGGTTTGGGTAACCAGGCGATAGAGTCCCGGGCGTCCCCCAATGGCCAATATTTTATCTAAACTCATAGACTTGTTCAAAAATCAGCTGCAAATATGGCAAATCCCCGGGAATGGCAAGCTCCGGGGCCTCCTAAAATTTTTCTTACCGCACCCGTTTCAGGGCCGGGAACTTCATTTTGTAGTCGACGTCGATCTTTCCTTTGGAGATGTTGGCCAATTTCCCCTTCAGGAGCCGGCGTTTCAGGGATGACAGCTTATCCGTGAACAAAACCCCCTCGATATGGTCGTATTCATGCTGGATCACCCTGGCCAGCAGACCGTCAAAGGTTTGGGTATGGGGCTTGAAATCTTCATCCAGGTAGCTCAGGGTAATGGTATCCTGCCGGCTAACATCCTCCCGGATATCGGGAATGCTCAGACATCCTTCGTTAAAGGCCCATTTCTTCCCGGTTTCTTCTTCCATTTGGGCATTGATAAAGACCCTTTTAAAGTCCTTGAGTTGGGCGCGCTCCCCTTCGCTCAGGTCTTCATCGTCCGCAAAAGGGGTGGTATCCACCAGAAAAAGCCGTATCGGTTTTCCAATTTGGGGGGCTGCCAGGCCTACCCCGGCGGCATTGTACATGGTTTCCCACATGTTGGAAATCAATTCCTTCAGGTCGGGATAGTCCGCATCGATCTCAGTACCCTTTTTCCTGAGTACCGGGTCTCCGTAAGCTACTATGGGTAAAATCATGGGTTGTGACTGCTTAAATACGATTGTAATATCAGAGTGGCACTAATTTCATCAAGGGCTGCTTTTTCCCTTCTTTTCTTCTTTTTCACGCCTCCTTCCACCATGCTTCGGGCCGCCATTTTTGAGGTAAACCGCTCATCCTGGCGGGAAACCGGGATTTCAGGAAACCTTTTGCCCAGCTCCGTGAGAAACTTCCCTATGGCCCCTTCGACCTCCGAGGGCCGGTTGTCCATTTGCCTGGGTTCCCCCACCACGATCCGCTCGACCGCTTCCTGCCGGGTGTACTCCTCCAGAAAGGGAATGAGGTCTGCAGTGGCTACCGTGGTAAGGCCCGAGGCAATAAGCTGCAAGGGGTCTGTTACCGCGATACCAGTACGCCTGAGTCCGTAATCCAATGCCAAAATTCGTGCCAAGCTGAATTTTCTGCAAAAATAACGGATTAATCCCAAAGGCCCGAAAATTCGGATAAATTTGAAGGCAGCCCTATATTTGCCGAAAACCACCTATGGAACACCTCCAACAGCTTGTCGAAGCGGCCTGGGAAAACCGGGATTTTTTAAAGGACGCCGATACCCAAAACGCCATCAGAGAAGTCATCGACCAGATCGACCAGGGAAAACTCCGGTGTGCAAGCCCTTCAGCGGAAGGGTGGCAGATCAATACCTGGGTCAAAAAAGCGGTGGTTTTGTATTTCCCCATCCAGAAAATGCAAACCCTGGAGGCGGGTATTTTCGAATACCACGACAAAATACCCCTGAAAAAGGGCTATGAAGCCAAAGGGGTCCGGGTTGTTCCCCATGCCGTGGCCCGGCATGGGGCCTATATCGCACCGGGGACCATCCTGATGCCAAGTTACGTCAATATCGGCGCCTATGTGGACGCCGGAACCATGGTAGATACCTGGGCCACCGTAGGTAGCTGTGCACAAATCGGCAAAAATGTACACCTCAGTGGAGGGGTGGGCATCGGAGGCGTACTGGAACCGCTACAGGCAGCGCCGGTGATCGTGGAGGACAATGCGTTTGTCGGCAGCAGGTGTATTGTGGTGGAAGGGGTCCGGGTAGGAAGGGAAGCCGTCCTGGGCGCGAATGTGGTCCTGACGGCCTCCACCAAAATCATCGACGTAAGCGGGCAGGAACCCATCGAATACCGGGGCGAGGTACCTGCCAGGTCCGTGGTGATCCCCGGGAGCTATACCAAGTCCTTCCCGGCAGGAGACTACCAGGTTCCCTGTGCCCTGATCATCGGGAAAAGAAAGGAGAGCACGGACAAGAAAACCTCCCTGAACGACGCCCTGAGAACCTACGACGTGGCTGTCTGACGGTTGAAAAAGTCGTTCCCTGTAAAATCATGGCAAATCCTGCCTGATTCTGGAAGCGGATGGGGAATCCCATTAGGGAAATACAATTTTTTAGTCGTTTCTTTGTTATAGGATTACAGCCACAGACAAGTCCCAGACCCAATGCAACCGAAACCAACCGATAAAATAACCGCCCTGATCATCACCTACAACGAGATGGGGTACATCGAAAAGTGCATCGATTCGGTGCGCTTTGCAGACGAGATCATTGTCGTGGATTCCTACAGCACGGACGGCACCTTTGAATACCTGTCGGAAGACCCGGATGTCCATGTCCTCCAAAACCCCTTTGAGAATTTCACCCAACAAAAGTCCTATGCCCTCAGTCTGGCCTCGAATGACTGGGTGCTTTTCCTGGATGCGGATGAAGTAGTGACCGACCCCCTCAGGGAAGAGATTCAGCAGACCGTTCAATCGGACCCTACACACGTTGCCTATTGGTTCTACCGTAAATTTATGTTCGGGAATGAACCACTGAACTTCAGCGGTTGGCAGACTGATAAGAATTACCGGTTGTTCCGTAAAAGCAGGGCGCGTTTTTCAGACCGCAGGCTGGTTCACGAGACCCTGGAGATCGATGGTACTTCCGGGATCCTGGAAAACCGGCTGGTCCACTACAGTTATAAAAACTACCAGGATTACAAAAATAAGATGCTCCATTATGGAAGGCTAAAAGCACAGGAGGACTTCTACAGGGAACGAAGCTTCAGCCACCTGTTGATGGTCGCCAAGCCGTCCTGGAAATTTTTCCACAACTATTTCCTCCGCCTGGGCTTCCTGGATGGTAAGAAAGGGATTACCATGTGCTACCTCAATGCCCTAAGTGAACTGGAGCGCTGCAGGAGATTGAAAAAACTGGAAACCAAGAACAAGCTGGCATACTACTTATTGATGCCATAATAGGCCCAGACCCGCTTTTCTTTTCGCGTCTTTTTCCGAATACTCGCATTCTTAGCCAGGGATTCCTGTGTTTTATACCCCCTTTTGTGATCCAGGTGGACGCAAACCGCACTGTACCGAAGTTGTTTGGATTTGATGCCAAAATTAAAGAGGCGTTCCCCGAGTTCCCGGTCCTGTCCGCCATACTGCATGCGTTCATCAAAACCGTTGACATTCAGGATATCCTTTTTCCAGCCGGAACTGTTGTGCCCGTTCCAACTGGCATTGGTGGGGGTGAAGGTATTGAGGAAGCGGGCCAAAATG
>JAWWDW010000228.1:0-4151 GCA_033719735.1 Robiginitalea sp.
GTCCCTTCCCCGGCCTGCAGGTCTACCACCAGGCTGTTCAACCGGCTGGTGAGTTCCCTGATTTCCTGTCCGGAACTGTCCAGGTTGGATACCACATTGCGGATCTGATCGCTGAATTCGGGATCGTCCATCAGCAGGGTCAGAGCGCTCTGCTCGAGCTGCCACTGCTGTATCATCTCATTGAGGCGGTTCACGGCCAGGCGGGATTGCACCGTACTGATGCGCAGATTCCGGAAACTCTGCTGGAGGTCTTTGGACATGGTACTGTCGTAGAGGAGTTGCCCCAGGATGCCCGAACCATTCCGAAGGGCCTGGGTTACCTCAAGAAGATCGGCTGTCAGCAGGGCGGCATTCTCATTGGTGACGTTCAGGGTGGTGAGCATGTCCTGGGTGCTGATGCGGGAAAACGTGGTAATCTCTGTCCCGTCCGTCACCGGAGTGCCGGCTCCCTGCCCGGGCAGGATATTGATGAGCATGCTCCCCACCAGGCCGTCGGAGCCCACCATGGCCACAGCATTGTCCTTGATATGGTCCAGCATGTCTTCCTGTATCTGCATGTAAACACGGATGCTGGTGTCATTCTCCATCACGATGTCCTTCACGATCCCGACGTTGATGCCTGAATACCGCACATTGTTCCCCTGCTGCAAGCCATTTACATTGTTGAAGACGGCCGTGATCTGGAAGGTGGGGCGAAAGATGTTCTGTTCATTCCCTATGAGGTAGGCCATCACCAGGATGAAGAAGGAACCCAGGATGACAAAGATGCCGAGTTTGATATACTGTGTCGTTGATGTTGCCATGGCTTACTTTTTAAAGAACGCTTCGATCTTGGGATCCGGATCCTGGGAAAGTTCCCGGTAGGAACCCTCTGCATAGTTCACCCCGTCCACCAGGAGGAGGATGCGTTCCGAGATCACCCGGGCGCAATCCACGTCGTGGGTAATGATCAGGGAAGAGGTCCCGTATTTCCGCTGGATATTTCGCATCAGTTCGATGATTTCCTTGGAGGTGATGGGGTCCAGGCCGCTGGTCGGTTCGTCATACAGGATGAGCCTGGGCTTCAGGATCAGGGCCCGGGCCAGGGCCACCCGCCGCTTCATCCCCCCGGAGAGTTCTGCCGGCATCAGGTCGATGGCGTGGCCCAGTCCGACATTTTCCAGGGCTTCCATCACCAGGGGCAGGGTATCTTCGATTTGGCCGAGCTTCTCTTTATGGCGCCGCATTGGGAATTCCAGGTTTTCGCGCACCGTCATGGAATCGTACAGGGCGCTGCCCTGGAAGAGGAAGCCAATGTCTGAGCGGAGGCGGTCCAGCTCCTGTTGTTCCAGGGTGGAGATATCCTGTCCCAGCACTTCCACCACCCCCGAATCGGGTTCCATAAGGCCCACCAGGCATTTGATCATGACCGACTTGCCGGAGCCCGACTTGCCCATGACCACGAGGTTCTCCCCTTCATGGAGCGTCAGGTTGAACCCCCGCAGCACATGGTTCTGGCCGAAGCTTTTCTGCAGGTCCCGGATGCGGATGACCTCCTTTTGTACCTCCTCCTTTTTTGAGGGCGCCTTGTGTGCCGTAGTGGGTTCCATATCAGAGTTCGTAAAAAATATCGGCGATGAATACCGCCATAAAGTCCACAAAGAAGACCAGCAGGGAGGCGGTTACCACGGCCGTATTGGCCGCCTTCCCGACCCCGGCGGTCCCCTTTTTGCAGTAATATCCCTTGTAACAGCCCACCAGGCCAATCACAAACCCAAAGAAAAAGGATTTTATGGTGGCCGGGATGAAGTCCCCAAAGGCAAGGGCATCAAAGACCTTGTTGAAATAAAGCGTAAAACTCATACTCCCCTTCAGGTTTTCTATGAGCGCAGAACCGCCCAGGGCAATCAGGTCCCCGAAGATCACCAGCAGGGGAAGCATAAGGGTGGTCGCCAGGATGCGGGTCACCACCAAATACTTAAATGGGTTGGTACCGGACACCTCCATGGCATCGATCTGTTCGGTCACCCGCATGGACCCGAGCTCGGCCCCGATACCCGAGGCAATCCTCCCGGCGCAGATCAGGGCGATGATCACAGGGCCGATCTCCCGTACGATCGAAATGCCGACCATGTCGGGCATCCAGGATTCCGCCCCGAATTCGATCAGGGTGGGGCGGGTTTGGAGGGTCAGTACCAGGCCAATGATAAACCCGGTCACCAGCACCAGGACCAGGGAGCGGTTGCCCATCTGGTAGCACTGCCGCAGGAATTCCCGGAATTCATAGGGGGCCCTGAAGGCTTCCCGGAAGAACCGGCCGGCAAAGGCCGACAGTTCTCCGGTTTCAATGAGGAAATCCCTGATCTGGGCAGGTATGGATCGGGTCTGGTTCATGCCATTAGTAAAGATACGCGAACCTGCTTCCCCGAAGTATGACGAATATCAGGCCCTGGGGGCTCCTTATGTGCTAATCCCGGGGCGTTTCCCAAATCCCTTCAAGGGGGAAAACCACCCCGGATTCAAGGATCCACTCCCCCTCATCAGCCCAAAAAGTCAGGGTATCAAAAGGGGCGGAAGGAAAAAAGACCTCCGTAACGTTCAATGCCCCCTGCCCGGCGAATACTTCCAGGGAAGCCACATCCAGGTAGATCCTCAGATCCCTGAGGTCTTCCAGTTCCAGGGGGGCGGTATGCGGGCCTTTAAAGAACTCCTCCGAAAAGGCAGGCCCGGACTGGCGGCGGTCTACCCATAGCTGTTGGTTTTCACGGTCAAAGCCCAGGATCAGGCGGTCCCCCTTCCCGTTAGACAGGGTCATCCCGAACAGGGCGGCTGTGGTATTCTCCAGATCCGTGTGCAAAAGGAGCTCACACTGGGAGGGTGAAAAAGCGCCCATAACCTCCTGCTCTTTGGCAATGGTCCGTTTTCCGAGGTCTGTCCGTGTCCCTCTCAGCCCTTCAAGGGCCTCCACAGGGCTGGAATTCAGGGAATACCCCCCTCCCTTTGCCTGAAGTGTCAAAACCCGGGGCAGGGTCATGGCCGACCGCCAGGCCTCCGTGGGAACCTGCTGGGCGTACTGCCAGTTGGACATCCATCCAATCCCGATCCGCTCCCCGGGGCCCGTAGGGGCGTGGTCCCAGGTCACAAAAGCGTAATTGTCCGTGCCCCAGTCCAGCCACTGTTGCCCGGCCGGGTTGGCGATAAAGCGGACCCCATCAAAATCCCCCACAAAATATGAGGTAGCAGTCCCCCCGTTGGGGCCTTCCTGCTGGATGCTGACGATCAGCACCCATTTGGTCTCTCCGGTTTCCTCCACCCGCAGGGGGAAGAGGTCCGGGCATTCCCACAGGCGGGTATCCCCCGGGATGCCAAAGTCAGACAGGTAGGACCAGGTTTTCAGGTCCGGGGAGCCGTAAAACTGCACCTGGTCGTAGACGGCCAGGGCCATTACCCATTTGCCGGTTTCCGGGTGCCAGATGATCTTGGGGTCCCGGAAATCCCGGATGCCGGTTTCGTTCTTCAGCACCGGGTTGCCCGGGTATTTCGTCCAGGAACGCCCTTTATCCAGGCTGTATGCAATGCTTTGGTTCTGGAAATCGTCCCGCCCTGCTTGTTCGGTTTCCGGATTGTGGTGCGTAAAAGCTGCCACCACGGGCGGGTTCTCACGCGATCCAAACCCCGAGGTATTGGCCGTGTCCACCACAGAGCCCCCGGAGAAAATATACCCCAGGCTGTCCGGCTCCAGGGCCACCGGCAGGTGTTCCCACCGGACCAGGTCTTTGGACACGGCGTGCCCCCAGTGCATGGGCCCCCAGACCGTGCTGTCCGGGTAGTACTGGTAACTCAGGTGGTATTCCCCATCCAGGTAGAACATGCCGTTGGGGTCGTTCATCCATTTGGCAGGGGGCGTAAAGTGGAATTGCAGGCGGTGGGCCTCCCGGTAGGTGGTATCCATCACCGCTACAGGACCTTCCTCAACCCCGGGTTTTTCCTCTTTGCAGGACAAAAATCCAAGGAGCAGCAACCCAACCACCCCGAACATATATTTTTTCCGGGGGTGCTGTGGTGGATACGGCAAACACATCCGGTTTTGGCACCCGGGAAAATCCCCCCGTCGTGGCCGCCTTTACCCACCACAACCCGGAGGCGGAACAGGCCGGTCGGGATGATTTCCA
>JAWWDW010000229.1:0-4142 GCA_033719735.1 Robiginitalea sp.
AACGAATTTAAGAAAGGGGAAAAATATCTTTTCGTACCTTATAGGGCAAAATTTTAAAGGCACGCGTGAAAACATTGGAATCAAAATGCTGCAAAACCCGCCTGTCCCAGCCAAAAAAAGGTTCGGGGGTGAACGGGTCTATGTCGCTTCTCTCCACCATCCTGCTGATCCTGATCCCGAAATGCCCCCTTTGCCTTACAGCCTACATGAGCGCCATGGTACTGTTCTTCGATATCGAAAACGAACAGCTGGTCCCTGTTTTGCTGCATGCAAAGCCGGTACTGGGCGTGCTGATTCTATTGATGATCCTACTGAATTTCAGGGGAAGGAGAACCTTTGTTTCCCTGGGGATTGCAGGGGTATCCATGTGCTTCCTGCTGCTGAAAACCTATTACGCCACCCCCCTCCTGCCCGACTGGGTGGTGTATGTGGCCTTTTTCTTCGCCATTTGGTACAACGGCAATTTCCAGTACTTCTACCGGTTTATCCGTTCCACACTACAGAAAAAAGCGGTTGCCTGAGGTCGGTACGCACCGGCGGGTCCCGCCATGGCTTTTAGGATACCAAACAAGATTCCCTATCGTTTAGGAAGGTTGCGCCTGCAGGTCCTGGACCCCGCCCAGGATCCATCTCAGGGAAGCCCCCTGGAGTTGTCCCTCCAGCACGCGGTATGCCTGTGCACTTCGGCTGCCCGATTTACAGATAAGATAGACCGCTTCAAAGTCGTGGAGTTCCCGGATGCGTTCCTGCAGTTCCATCAGGGGGATATTCAGGGCGTCGGGCAGGTGAAAGGCTTCAAATTCCCCGGCTTCCCGGACATCCACCAGAAGATGTCGCTTTCCGTTCCGGGCCTGCTCCAGGTATTCTGCAACACTGATAGCCCCGCCCGAATCGCAAACAGAGGCGTGGTAATGTGCGTCATCCCTGATTTCCCGCACAGCCTGGGCGGGGTCCTTTGGAAATCGCATTTGGCGCGATTCCTGATCCAGGGCATTAAAAAGCAAAAGCTTCCCGGAAAGGATTTGGCCGAGACCGCAGAGCACCTTCACGGCTTCCAGGGCCTGTAGGGTGCCTATGATCCCCGGCAGGACCCCGAGGGTTCCGAGTTGGTTGCAATCCGGGATTTCCCCGGGTTTGGGGATTTGCGGGAAGAGGCAACGGTAGGTGGGCCCTTCCTTGTAGTTAAAGACGCTGAGTTGTCCCTCAAATCCATGCAGGGCCCCGTAAATCCAGGGAATCCGACGAATGACACAGGCGTCATCCAGAAGGTAGCGGGTGGGGATACGGTCTGTCGCATCAACCACCAAATCATACCCTTCCAGGATTTCCAGGGCATTCGAAGGCAGCAGGAATTCAGGATGGAGCACTACCCGGGTCTGCGGGTTCTGCGCTTTAAGGTGTGCTGCCAGGACCTCAATTTTTCGCTTCCCTACATCCGCATCCCGGTAGATGGGCTGGCGATGCAGGTTGGAGGTTTCTATCACATCCCCGTCTGCAATCCCAAGGGTTCCCACCCCCATGGCATTCAGGTACAGGCATACGGGTACGCCAAGGCCACCGGCGCCTACCACCAGGACACGGGCCTCCTTTAGGCGCACCTGTCCTTCCGGTCCGAAACCTTCGAGCCTGGTTTGTCTGTCGTACCGGTCCGCTTCCATCAGGAATTGAGCTTTTCCAGGAGGGCTTCATATTCCTCCGGTTCATTGGCATTGGCCACCCACAGGTCGTCCTCAGGGTAGACCAAGGTGGTTTCTGTATTGATCAGGAATTTCCTCGGGCAACTGCTCTGTGCCGTCTGCATGTGGGTCTCTGCGGCTTGCAGGCCCAAAGGTTCCCAGATGGCCGCCAACGGCTCGGGCAATCCGGTCTTGCGGGTGGCAAAGGCGGTCGCCATGGCATTCGGATTGCGCCTTTCCAGCAGGAATTCCAGTACCCTCCGGTCAATCAGGGGAAGATCACAGGCCACTACCAGCCAGGCGGCATCGGGATGGGCATGGTGGGCAGAAAGAAGCCCGTTCAGAGGCCCTTTGTATTTGTTCTCATCGGCGATATAGGCGAACCCTTCAGGCACGGAATCCTTTTGTTCCGGACGCACGCTGAGGTAGACTTCCCTGCACAGCGGGCGCAGTTGCTCGTAGAGGTATTCCCGCTGGGGTTTGCCGTGATAGGACAACAGTCCTTTATCCCTCCCCATGCGTGTACTCTTTCCCCCGGCCAGAACCAGGCCCCTTATATCCGCTCCTTCAGCCATAATACAAAACTAGGTTATCCCCCTATGGAGGTCATAGAACTTCCAAAAATAGACCCATACTGTTCCTGGGCTTCAAAACCATTCTTGGCCCTTGAACCCACGGCCCGGACAATGGCTTCGGCCACGTAAACGTCATCCAGTCCCGATCGAAGCAGGGGGCGGAGGTTTGTAACGGGTTTCCCATACAGGCAGGTAATCACGTCCCCGGTAGCAGTAACCCTGAGGCGGTTACAACTACCGCAAAAAGTCCTGCTAAACGACGGAATGATCCCAAAAGAGCCCCGGTGCCCTTCGATCTTGTAGTTCACGGAGGTGGACGTCAGGGGTGCGGGAAGTTTTTCGAATTCGGGATACCGGAGTTTGATGTGCTCCAGGATTTTTTTGTGATTCCATTTGAGCTGGTTGAAATCCCGGCTGCCTCCGTTAAAAGGCATTTCTTCCATAAACCGGACCCGTACCGGATGCTGTTTCTGGAATTCCATCATCGGATAAATGTCGTCCAGGTTCTGTCCTTCCAGGACGAGGAAATTCACCCGGACCTCCATTTTGGATTCGATCAGGCGCATCAGGTTTTCCCGTACCGTATGGAATTGGTCCCGACGCGTGATTTTGGCAAAGGTTTCCGGTCGGATCGCATCCATACTGACGTTGATGCTGTGGATCCCGAGTTCCTCCAACCGGTTGATATGGGGCCCTATCAGGGTCGCATTGGTGGTGATGGAAATTTCCCGAAGCGGTTCCAGCCGGGACAGGTATTCCAGGAGCTCCATCAGGTCTTTGCGGACAAAAGGCTCCCCCCCGGTAATCCGGATTTTGTCCACGCCTTTATCGACAAGGATATCGGCCAGGCGCTTCATTTCATCAATGCTCAGAAGGGAGTCCCTTTTTGCAAAGTTTATTCCCTCTTCGGGCATGCAGTAATTGCACCTCAGGTTACAGCGATCGGTAACCGAAAGGCGGACATAATTGATTACGCGATTGTGGTTATCTATCAACATAATTCTAGGGGCTATCCCCCGCTTACCGGGGGTATTAATGCTATTTCGTCTGTTTCATGTATCGGGTCATCTTCCCGGGCGTAGGACTGGTTAATCGCCACCGCAAGGGAACTAAGTTCTCCAAGGGCGGGAAATTCGTCCCTCAAATGCCTTTTGAGGTCGCCAACGGTTTCCAGCCCGTCGGTCTCCTTCAAAGACAGGCTGCCCGTTCCAACGATATCCCGGGTCACTCCAAATAGAAGTACGGTCATCTTATCCTATGATTTCTTTTTTCGGGAGTTCTAGTTCAGCAAGTGCTTTCGAGAAAGGCTGGTTGTACAGGCGTTGTCCGGTGGCTGCATGGATGGCATTGGCCACAGCCGCCCCGGCCGGGGGTAGTGTCGGTTCCCCAAGGCCTGTGGGGGATTCTTCATTGGAAATGAAATAGGACTCCACCTTCGGTACCTCCTTCATTCGGATCAACCGGTATTTATCGAAGTTGAGCGCCTCCGGGGCCCCTTCCCTGAAGGCAAAGTCCCCATACATGGAATGGCCGATGCCATCGATCACACCTCCCTCAACCTGGTTTCGCGCCCCCAGCGGGTTGACCACGATGCCGCAATCCACCACGCAGACCACCCGCTTTACCACGGGCTGGCCATTCTCCATGGCCACGTCGGCGACCTCCGCCACATGGCTGTTGTGGCAGTAATAGGCGGCAAATCCCTGGTGCATCCCCTCTTTGGGGTTGCCCCAGCCGGATTTCTCAACGGCGGTACGAATTACTTTCTGCATGCGCTCCGGGGAGTACTGAATACGCTCGTCGGTGGTTCCTTTGACCCGCTCCAGCAGGTCCAGACGGAGCTGGATCCTGTCCACCTCCATAAGATCAGCCAGTTCATCGAAGAAACTCT
>JAWWDW010000230.1:0-4130 GCA_033719735.1 Robiginitalea sp.
ACCTCGGCAGTGATCTTCGCAATTTATATGTTCGCCGTTTCCCTGGCTGATAATATTTTGAAACCTATCTTTTTGGGCAAGGGATTGCAAACCCCGATCATCATTATTCTGATCGGGAGTATTGGCGGCATGCTCCTGCACGGCATCATCGGCCTTTTTGTGGGGGCAGTGGTCCTGGCGGTGGCCCACAGGCTTTACACCTTTTGGGTACATGCCCCAGGCGCATGAAATTGAAACGAAAAATAGGGTATTAATAGGTATATTGCATCCATACAAAATGAAAAAGTATTTCCGATGAAAATGAAATTCTATCTATTCCTCCTCTTAGGGGTAGCAGCCATCTTTCGCATGCAGGCGCAGGCAATCGAATTAACACCTACCTACGGCTACCAGTTCGGGGCAAAAGCCAATTATGGTGCCAACAACTACCTTAAGGTTGACGATAGCGGGATGTTTGGAATCACCCTGGGATACGAGGTGCGATCAGACTATATGCTTGAGGCGACCTATATCAATATAGGGACAGAGCTTCGGATTCGCGACCGCATCGCCAGCCCTTCCGAGAGTCGGCTCTCCGACCTGAATGTGGATTGGTTCATGGTGGGCGGGACCCGGTATTTTGGCAATGACCAGGTAAAACCCTTTTTTGGCGGACAGTTGGGTCTTTCCGTGTACTCCACCAAAAACGTGGATCGGGACATTGCACCAAATGGACTGGACTCTGCCACGAAATTCAGTTTCGGTTTTAAAGGGGGCGTTGTAGTCATGCTTTCGGAGGTAGTGGGCATCAACCTGCAGGGGAACCTGCTCTTCCCCGTGCAATGGGGCGGGTTTTATGTCGGTGCCGGTACGGGAGGCATAAGCACAGGGATCAACACCGGGACTACCATCGTGATGGGCGGCTTCAGTGGCGGCCTGGTCTTCCGGCTCGGGACCTAGAAGCCCATCAAGCCTGGTGTATTCCTTGGGTACTTGCCATTATTTTTCTGCCATCTCTTTAGGTCTCTGGTTATGAGCTGTAAAGAGGGGTCCCTTTTTAGAAAAATTATGTACATTTAAAACTCCCCCTCGTGCACTTATAAGGTTTCTTCCATGGAAAACCCGTTAATCTTCCACGCAAGTGATATCGATGAAATGGCTGCTGCCTTTGAAGGCTGGCAAATGGATGTTATCCAGTATGAAACCGGGGCATTTCAAGGAAAACTGCACGGGTACTCACAACTCGAAGGCCGCATAAATTTCTACTCCGCTTTTATAGATAAACGGGTCTTTGCCAACGGGCACCACATCAAGGGGAGTGTGATGTTTACGTTTATCGCGTGTCCTGTTAAATGCATCTGGAATGGGGAGGAGGTCCACCCTTTGACCCTGTTTGTCACGGATGCAGAAAGGGGGCTGGATGTAGACGCGGGTTCCGGTTTTATTTCGTATTCAGTCAGTATAGACCGGGTATTGCTGGAAGATTGGCTGAGGAGGGAAGGTATTGTAATCCCCTGCAATTGGAATTTCTGCATTGATTACAGAAGAAACAAAAATCCCGGAACCGCCCACAATTTTCGAAACCTGATCTATAAGGCCGTATATCTGGGTGATTTTGACCTGTTGGATTTCAAATTGGGTCTTTTTAGGCTGTGGGAAGCAGACCTGCACCATAGCAGAAAACACCTGGCTGTAAATTATGTGCCCATACACGAAACCGTGGAAATGATCCATGAGGCCATCAGGGCAGGCAGGGATATACCCCTGGATAAGGTTTTGGAGCATTATGGAGGCCCCATAAGAACCTTCTATTACAATTTCAAGAGGTATACGGGGTGTTCACCCAACCAGTATATCAAGAATCTCAAACTGGCCTATGTTCAGAAATTGCTCAAAATGGCTCGTCCGGATTGCAGTGAGGTCCGGAGTATTGCCTATCAGTTTGGATTCCGGCACCTCGGGCAATTTTCCAGTGATTACAAAAAACTGTTTGGGGAGGTGCCTTCAAATACCCTAAAGCGTACCATTATATCCGGACTTTGAGAATGCCTGCGTCAATCCGCAGCTCATTAGCACCCATACGCGCCAGGCCCTACGGGATTGCTGAGCGGGCATGCCTGATCCCTCGTGTGTCGTATCACGTTCAGATTGTTGCAAAATCTTGATATCAGGATGGTTAAAAATGGGTTTCTTCGAATCACAATCAATGTATGTTGAAATGTTTTCAGTATTTTAACATGTATTTAATCATAAACTTTAACATTGACCTAGGGACAATCAACTAAACATTCACTTTTTATGAGAACCTTTATCAAATGGAAAAACGCCATCTTACTGGCGGTAATCATGGGGGTTTCTGCTTCGGCAGATGCCCAGAATAAACCCAACATCCTGGTCATCTGGGGGGATGATGTGGGGTACTGGAACATCAGCCACAACAACCACGGCATGATGGGGTATGAGACCCCGAACATCGACCGGATTGCCAAAGCAGGACTTTCCTTTACGGATTATTACGCCCAACAGAGCTGCACGGCCGGGCGCGCTGCCTTCCTGGGAGGGAATGTGCCGGTACGGACCGGGATGACCAAGGTGGGGATGCCCGGGGCCCCGCAAGGCTGGCAAAAAACCGATGTGACTATCGCCACGGTCATGAAGAGCCAGGGCTATGCCACCGGGCAGTTTGGAAAGAACCACCAGGGCGACCGGGATGAACACCTGCCCACCCTGCACGGCTGGGATGAATTCTTCGGGAACCTCTACCACCTTAATGCGGAAGAGGAGCCAGAGAATGAGGATTACCCCACCGGGATGGTTCTGGCCAACGGAAAGAAATTCGAGGAAGTCTTTGGCCCCCGCGGGGTGATCCACAGCTGGGCCGATGGCAACGGCGGCCAGCGGATTGAAGATACCGGGGCGCTTACCAAAAAGCGTATGGAGACCATCGACGATGAAACCGTCGAGGCAGCCAAGGAATTCATCAAAAAACAGGTAGATGCCGGCAAGCCCTTCTTCACCTGGTGGAACGGGACACGGATGCACTTCCGTACGCACGTCCGCAAGGACCGCCGGCACCCGGGCAATGACGAGTATACGGATGGGATGATCGAGCATGACATGCATGTGGGCATGCTGTTGGATTACCTGGATGAATTGGGAATTGCAGACAACACCATCGTTTTCTATTCCACGGACAACGGGCCACACTTCAATACATGGCCGGATGCCGGTACCACCCCTTTCCACGGGGAAAAGAACAGCAGTTGGGAAGGTGCGTATCGCGTTCCTGCCTTTATCAAATGGCCCGGCAAGTTTCCCGCCGGGGAAAACCGCAATGGGATTGTTGCCCATGAAGACTGGCTTCCGACCTTCGCGGCCGTTGCCGGTAACCCGAATGTGGCGGATCAACTCAGAAGCGGGGTTACCCTGAACGGACGTTCCTATAAAAACTATATCGACGGGGTGAACCAGTTGGATTACCTGATGGGGAAAACAGATGAATCTGCCCGCAAAGGATTTATCTACGTAAATGACGGGGGGGAAGTTGCCGCCCTGCGCTATGGACCATGGAAGGCCATGTTCCAGGTGCAGCGTGAGCAGCATTTAGCACTCTGGTTTGAGCCTTTTGTCAAGTTGCGCGGACCTTACCTGTTCCATTTAAGGAGGGATCCCTTTGAGAAAGCCCTGGAGGGTTCCAATACCTATTGGGACTGGTATATCGACCGGGCCTTTGCCCTGGGAGGCATGCAATATTATGCCATGAACTGGCTTATGACCTTTAAGGATTATCCTCCCAGCCAGGTACCGGGGGACTGGAGCCTGAGCACCATTGAGGAGCAGATTAAGGGCATGATTCCCAAGAGTGAATAATTTAAGTGAATAATAATGCATCAGTTAAAGCCGTCTGTATACAGGGCGGCTTTCTGATTTAATAGTATCAGTTACCGAATTATGGAAACACGTTTTTATACCATTCTAATCGCCCTTCTCTTGATTATGAGTACGGGATGCAAGCAAGAGGGTCCCCAGACCGCCCCTGAAGCTTCAACGGCTCAGGAGTCTGTGGGGGACCCCCTGCCTTCCTGGAACGAAGGCCCCACCAAGCAGGCCATTTTGGATTTTGTAAAAGGGGTCACCCGGGAAGGCAGTCC
>JAWWDW010000231.1:0-4090 GCA_033719735.1 Robiginitalea sp.
CGGTTGCGGAATCAAATGGAAACACCCCCAGGGCAGCATAGGGAATTTCATTACAGGTTTCACGGCAAAAGCAAAATTGAATATGAGGTTGCAGGCTACAATCCTGATCAGCGCTCGGCAAGAACAAATAATTTAGGCTTAAAAATTCCCGGAAACAGCCAAAACCTCCATCAGGTGTTTACAGCCTCCCTGGTTTACATATTCCGTGTGATCCCTTAGATCCGTGAACTGACGGCCGGTTATTTCCCTGCACCGCATCGCACCTTTGGTCTCCTCCCTGAAGGCCTTCAGCATAGTCACTGCGGTCTTGTTATTGAAATAGGGTGGTTCTTTATCCGGATGCTCCCTGCACCAGTCCAGCATCTTCTTCCAAATGGCCGCGCTTAAAGCTCCACAGGCTCCTCCAAAAAGGCCCAGCCCACCGGCAAATCCCGCCACCATGGCCATTTCCTCCCCAGATCCCCCCATTTGCCCTACTACTTCTGAAGCGCAGTTACGGGGCTTTAGGACGGGGTCAGGGGCAGCATCCACACCTTTACGGCCTGCTTCCAAGGCATTCGGGGCCCATTGCTCTGCCAGGTTAAAGCATTGGCTGTTCTCCATTCCCTGGGAAGTAACCCGCTCCATGAACTCCGCCATGCCGGTTTCGCTTGTAAGGTCGAGTCCGATGATCTCCCTGCAGTTAACCGTATCGGTTTGTTCTATAAAGGAAGTGATCAGTTCTTGCGTGGCATTTACAGCAGCCGCTATCGCCCCATCCAAATCCCCCTGCCTTCGGTACGCCTCGCCCCCTACAGCCAGGGCTGCACCCCAAAGCATGCCGCATTGATATCCCTGGTTCATGATACCCCCGGCCATTAGGTTCATGGCCTTTTCCATGGCTTCATCCGGGTGGCCGAATTCGCGATTCAACAAATAAGCAAACGTGCGGGAACAGGTTCCACAGGCTTTAAAAACGTCCTTGGTGTCATTGAGGGATTCCGTCCTGGCTTTCATAATACTAGGTCTTTGCTGAAGATTAAACCAACAAGGTACCTCCAAAACTTAAGGCTTGAAATGACCTCGATCAGTAGGCCGGAAATTCGAAATCCATATACTGACAACTAATTGAAATTTCAACCTGATGTTCTACGGAATCGGATTTGGAGCTACATCAACCCTGTATTTGACCGACGAAACCTCCTTTAGCAATAGTTTTAGGAGGGAAGAGAAAAAGGTAAACGTTGAAGGTCCTTAATACAGTTGATATTCAGCGTAGTAAATTGCAAGGATTTTGCGTAGCGATGGATTACCTTGTTCCAGGGGGTTTGGGGGATATTCCCCCTTATTATCACTAAACTACTTGAATTTTAAAATTTTTCATTCCTTCCGGAATTTTGCGCAGCTTTTTCAATGGGACTGCCTACTGCGACTGCCAACTGCGACTGCCTACTGCCCTTGCCCGACGAAGCCGGATGCGAAGGCGGGACTGCCTACTGCGACTGCCTACTTGAAACTCAGGATTACACTACCCCGATTAAAGGGAAGAATTAGTGCTTCTGATTTGGGGGATATAATTTGTACTTGGCAAACCATTCCACCCAAGCACAAAGAAGTAGGAAGCAGGACTGCCTGCTTCCCTTATTGCCCCTTGGCGGCTTCGGCGCTCAAAAATGCGAGATGCGCCCGGGTTTCCGGATCCTTTGCAGACCCCAGTGCCCCGTCCGCCCGCTCTTTTAAAACCTTCAGGGCGTAACGGGCCGCCATGGTGGTGTAGCCTGGTATTTTGGCCTCTGGGTTGGGTTTTGCGTAATTCAGCAATACGGCCACATAGAGCTGCTGACATTCACGCCGTACAGCATCGATCTCGCCTTTGCCCTGCACAACTTCACTAAACAACCCATCCTGCACATCCATGAGATACTGGGTCAGATTATATCGCTTCGGATCCAGCGAAACATCCCGAAAACCTTCGGTTACGGGGGGTGACAGCAATCCGGATACAATGCTGGTCTGGCTTTCGATAATCTGAGGTGTCAGCACATGGGGGGGCGAAATGCGTTTAAGTGTTTTTGTAAAAATAGGGGAAATGGTCTTGAGCTGATCCAGTAAAAACTGTAACACCTGTTTTTTCCTGGCATCGCTCACAGGCTCAAACTGGGGTTCCCCAGGATCAAGACTCCGGTTCTCCTGAACCCCGTAAATCTCCTTTAATGCTGCATCCAGCCAGGTTTTTCGCTCTGCCAGGGCTGATTTATGCCACTCGATCAGAGCGGGAATATCCTGAGGCGTCTCCCCAACGGCTCTTGGTAAGTTGTCCACAGCCCGCTGTAGGTTCAGTAGACCCAGGCGCGCGGATTCAATCCGATCAGAACCAATGTTCTCTTGTAGCACCTGGGGGTCGTGACCGGCCATTTCATCTTCTCCACCAAAGGCCAACATCGGATCCTTGGCTGCTTCCTCAAGATACCTGTTCAAAAATGGTACTTCTTCGGTAGGCAAACTGACTCCTGGGATGTTCATGTAACCATAACGGACCGCATGTTTGTCGTAGGCACTCAGGATTGGGATATATTGGGTAATACCATCTCCGGGTTGCGCCAGATAATTCATCCGTCCGTACGACATTATCGAGGCCACCGGGCCGTACGTATTTGCAAAACCAGGGTCCCGAAGTTGATTTGTTGTGTATATCTGGCTGGCCCTGTGGTTGTGTCTCAAACCAATCGAATGGCCAACTTCATGAGCCACTACATAGCGCATCAGATCGTTTAGAATGTCGTCAGGCAGTGGAATTTCACGCGCCCTGGGATCAGAACCTGCTGCCTGGAGATAGTACCACCCTTCGACGATGGATACCACATTTTCCCAAATCAGGACATGGGCCGAGAGGATTTCACCAGACCGTGGATCTACGATTCCAGTTCCCTGGGCATTGGCCACAGGCCGGCTCAACCAGCGGATAACGGAATGTCCAAGATCATTGGGGTTGAAAGAACCATCTGTTGGGGCATATCTGGCAACTATGGCATTTTTGAAACCTGCGGCTTCAAAAGCGTCATTCCACATTTCAATGGCCTCCTTGAAAACAGGGCGCCAGCGTTCAGGCACATTCGGTCCTACATAATAAACAATGGGTTGTACAGGTTCCGAAACCTCCTCGGAGGGGTTTTTCTTTTTCAGGCGGTACCTGTGAATTATAGCGCGCTTGTCGATACCCCCTTCCGGTCCCAACTCCTTGAATTCAGTGGCAAAATAACCCACCCTTGGGTCAGCATACCTCGGTTGCATAGGATCCTCAGGCAGCAGGTACAGGGAATGTTGTACTTCAATGGTGGCGGATGTAGAGTTGATGGAACCCATCAGCTTTGCTAAAATCCCGGTGCTGGGGCCTACCCCAAAAGTATAGGCGCTGGTCAACTGGATGTTGGTATCAAATACGTCGATCGCCCCAATAAAGGACCGTTCCTGATCTTGTGCAGTCAACCCCGGATAGACATTCTTCAAATCCAGAAATGGAAGGTTTCGCGTCAATACTGCCGAAACATCGATCAGCACAGATTGGGACGGACCGCGACCCAAAACCGGAAATGCCAGGAGGATGGGGGGCTCATTCGCCTGGTATAGGGCCCTCTGAGACCTTGGTGTAACATCGGACAAATTGGGATTTCGCAAGGCCAAAGGGGAGGTGTAATCCCTTAAAAAAACTTTGTCGTCCCGTAATTCAAGGCGGGCCAACAGGGCACCAACAGCCTGTCCCGGAGAATTGTGTGAAGACATCGCACCATCCGTAAAGGGGCCGCTTTTCAATTCCGCATACCAAAGGAAGTCACGCTCCAGAAGGGCTTTTGGAATATCGAAGTATACTTTTTTGCCTTTCTGATATACGGAAACAAAACCCTTCTTTTCAGTTTTGTCTTTGATGGCCGCCAAATAGGTGCTGTCTGCCTGTGCCCCCATTTGTTGAAAGAGCAGGATGGAAAGAAGCCCCAGCATGAATTTCCTGGTCATGTATAGAATGATTTATGTTTTTGGATAATTACTGTTCTCAATATAATTACTACCCCTGTCATGGTTCATCCCCCGAAGTTCTAGACTTCCCCTTTTTCCA
>JAWWDW010000232.1:0-4071 GCA_033719735.1 Robiginitalea sp.
CAATTGCGTACATAGCTTGTTGTTAAAAAATAGACTTTTTCTTTCGCCCCCAAAGCCACAAATGCACGACTTTTCGATAAGGCGGGTGCAAATATAGGGCTTAATCCCCAATCTGCAAGCCTCTTCAGCTGATTTTAGGCAGAATTTTTAGGGTTGTTGCTCTGTTTGAAAAGTTGCATAAAGGACAGGGTAAGGACCAGGGAGGTGGCAAAACCCATAATCGCTACCGTAAAGAAAACAATTGCCTCAAAATTTTTGAAATCCTGGAAGAAGGTGGTCGACAGGTTCGGCAGGAAATCCGTATTGACCTCTGTGCTGTAGAATGCAAAGAAAATGGTAAAGATGACCGTGGCGATAAAACCGACCGTAACCCCCGCCACAAAACCCTTTCCATAGGAAAATTCCCTTCCGAGTTCCAGCTTGTAATACTTGATGGCTTCATAAATTCCGAAACCAGTGATGACCCCATTAAACAGGCTGTAAAAAACATTGGTGTGGAGGTCAAAAAGGGATAGTACTAAAAAATAGGCGATCAGGCTGCCGCTGGTGGCAATCCCAAATCGCACCGGGAGTGCAAATCGCATCATAGGTATTGAATGATTAGTTTTCCATAATATAAGCCGAATCCACCAGAAATTCTAATAAAAGTCTGTTAAACAGCTGTTGTAAGGAAAAGGTTATATTCCTCAAAGCGCTTTATTTTTTAGAGGCTGGTCCTTATATTCGTCCTCCTATTTTAACACTTAAGAAGAAATGAAGAAAATCACGCTTTTTACACTTTTGTTGGCGGTGTCAGGTCTGCTGAAAGCCCAGGAAGTATCCTATGAGGAATACGACCTGGACAACGGCCTGCACGTAATCCTTCACCAGGACAATACCGCCCCGGTTGTAGTGACCTCCGTCATGTACCACGTCGGTGGGAAAGACCGGGCAGACGGGAAAACCGGTTTTGCCCACCTTTTTGAACACCTGCTTTTTGAAGGCACGGAGAACATCGAGCGGGGTAAATGGTTCGAGATCGTCTCCTCCCGGGGAGGGCAGAACAACGCCAATACGACTCAGGACCGGACCTACTATTACGAAGTGTTTCCCTCCAACAACCTCGAACTGGGGCTCTGGCTGGAATCTGAGCGGATGCTCCACCCCATTATCAACCAGGAAGGGCTGGACACCCAGCAGGAAGTGGTCAAGGAAGAAAAACGCCTTAGCTACGACAACCGCCCTTATGGACAAATCCTGCCCGTACTGGGAAAAACCCTGTTTGAAAAGCACCCGTACAAGGATCCGAACATCGGCTATATGGAGGACCTGGATGCTTCGACCCTTCAGGATGTGATCGATTACAACAAAAAATACTACGTGCCTAACAATGCCGTTTTGGTGGTTGCCGGGGATATCGACATCCCAAAGACCAAAAATCTGGTAGCGCAGTATTTTGGTTCCATCCCCAGGGGAGCGGACGTTGTTCGGAACTACCCCAAGGAGGATCCCATCACACAGGAAATCCGGGAGAATGCCTATGATAAAAACATCCAGATCCCGGCCTCCATCGTCGCCTATCGGACCCCGGGCTTCAGGGAGCGGGACGCCTACGTCCTGGATATGATCTCCACCTACCTCAGTGACGGGAAAAGTTCCAAATTGTATAAGAAACTGGTAGACGATCAGAAACAGGCGCTTCAGGTAGGGGCCTTCAATATCTCACAGGAAGATTACGGGATGTATGTCGTGTTTTCGCTCCCCGTCGGAGAAACGCAGCTGGGAACCCTGGTGACGGAAGTCGAGGAGGAAATTGCAAAACTCCGATTGGAACTCATTTCGGAACGGGATTTCCAGAAATTGCAGAATAAGTTTGAGAACAACTTTGTGAATTCCAACTCCAGCGTACAGGGGATCGCCAATTCACTGGCCCGGTACTACATGCTTTACGGGGACACATCGCTGATCAACAAAACCATAGACATCTACCGGTCCGTTACGCGGGAGGAAATCCGGGATGTGGCAATCAAGTATCTGAAACCAACGCAGCGTGCTGTTATCGAGTACCTGCCAGAGGAAAAAATGGACAATTAAAAGACTATGAGAAAGACTATTCTATCATTCGTTTTAATGCTTGTTTCCCTGGGTGCCTATGCCCAGGTGGACCGCAGTACCATGCCCGATCCGGGGCCTGCACCAAAAATAAACCTCAAGGACGCTGAGCGGTTTGACCTGTATAACGGCCTGACGGTTTTGGTGGTTGAAAACCACAAATTGCCCCGCGTATCCGTCCAGCTAACCCTGGACAATCCCCCGATCTTTGAAGGGGACAAAGCCGGCGTGGCGAGTTTAACGGGAAGCCTGTTGGGCAATGGGTCAAAGAACATTTCCAAGGATGAGTTCAACGAGGAAATAGATTTCATGGGGGCCACCCTGAATTTTAGTTCCCAAAGTGCCTATGGTTCCAGCCTGACCAAGTATTTCCCCAGGCTTATAGAGCTTATGGCAGATGCGGCGATCAACCCGAATTTCACCGAGGAAGAGTTTGAAAAGGAACGGGAAAAACTGATCACCGGGCTGAAAACCTCAGAGAAGAGTGCTTCTGCCATTGCCAGCCGGGTACAGCGGGCCCTGGCATACGGAAAAGGCCATCCTTATGGGGAATTCACCACAGAAGAAACGGTGAATAATGTAGCCCTCGATGATGTGAAGCGTTTCTATAACGACTACTTCGTCCCTGCCAACGCCTACCTCATCGTCATCGGGGATACCGACCTGAAACAGGTCAAAGGCCTGGTTGAAAAACACTTCAGCCCCTGGGTGCAGCAAACACCCCCCTCCTTCCAGTTCTCAGAACCTGCGGATGCACAATACACCCAGA
This sequence comes from Robiginitalea sp., assembly GCA_033719735.1. Classification (GTDB taxonomy): domain Bacteria; phylum Bacteroidota; class Bacteroidia; order Flavobacteriales; family Flavobacteriaceae; genus Robiginitalea. The sequence continues at coordinate 2,861 of JAWWDW010000232.1, forward strand.
TCAATTTCGTGGATGTCCCCAATGCCGTTCAGTCGGAAATCAGGGTTCAGAACCTGGTAGACCTCAAGATGAAGGATGCGGACTATCTGCCGGCCCTGGTGGCAAACCGGATCCTGGGTGGAGGTGGAGAAGCCCGCCTGTTCCTGAACCTGAGGGAAGACAAGGGTTATACCTATGGATCCTACTCTTCCATAGGGAACAGCAAATGGGCGCCTTCCAGGTTTCAGGCGACCGCAAGTGTGCGGAACATGGTCACGGACAGCTCTGTGGTTGAGATCTTAAAGGAGATTGAGCGTATAAAAACGGAACCCGTCACAGATAAAGAACTGGAAATTGCCAAGGCCAAGTATATCGGAAACTTTGTGCTGGCCCTGGAGCGTCCCTCCACCGTGGCGGGTTACAAACTCAATATCCTGACCGAGGAGCTTCCAGAGGATTACTACAACACCTATCTGGAACGGATCAATGCCATAACGAAGGAAGATGTACAACGGGCAGCCCAGGAATATTTCAAGACGGACAATGCCCGGGTCGTAATAGCCGGCAAAGGCAGTGATGTCCTTGAAAACCTCGAAAAAGTGAGCTTCAAAGGCAAGGCGGTTCCGATTAAGTACTATGACAAATACGCCAGCCCTGCGGAAAAACCGGCGATGGGCGCGGCCGTACCGGAAGGGGTTACGGTGCAGTCTGTAATTGATGCCTATTTCGAAGCTATAGGAGGAAAGGATGCGGTGAACAAGATAACATCGCTGAAACTGGTTTACGAGGGGACCGCCATGGGTTCCACCATAAAATCAGAGGAGCTCCGTACAGCAGATAAATATGCACAGACCACCTACATGAATGAGTCTCCAATGATGGGGGTCATCGCCAAGGGAGACGAGCTGTACATGAAACAGGGAGGCAATAAAGTACCCCTTCCTGAAGCCATGAAAACCGATATGCAAAAAAGCATAGGCATTTTTGCAGAGCAAGCCATTGCCTCGAATCCCGAAGCCAAGCTCGTTGGAATAGAAGCCGTGGAGGACAAAAAAGCCTACCGCATTGATGTGCCCGGCGAAACGGTACAGGCCAGCTATTTCTACGATGTGGAGACCGGCCTGAAAATAAAAGAGGCCACTGTCATCTCCATGAATGGCCAAACCCAAAACCAGGAAACTTCCATCAAGGAATACCAGGAAGTGGATGGGATCAAGTTCCCTTCATTGCGG
>JAWWDW010000233.1:0-4068 GCA_033719735.1 Robiginitalea sp.
AGGAACCTCCTCATGGCTGATGGGTTTTCAGGGCCGATGCAGGACCGGGAGTTTCAGAGGCTATGGCCCCTGAATCCTGCAGGGCCTCATGGGAACGTTGGAGTTTTGACGCAAGGAGGCTGCTGCCCCCCAGGTGGGCTTCTATGAGCGGTTGCACCTCCAGCGCTTTGCCGTGGTGCCCCGACCAGAAATACGCATCCAGCAAAGCCGCATACGCATCTTCATACTCCGGATGTGCGCTTATGACCTGCTCGAGAATTGCTTCCGACTTCTCATAGGACTCCTCCCAGGACAGCAGGCGTCCCATCAGGATTTCTGCATCTACATGTCCGGGCACTTCCCAAAGGATGTGACTTGTTAGCCGCATGGCGCCATCCAGCTGACCTTCGTGTGCCAAACGCCTGGCAATCTGGTACGCCCTGTCAAAATCGTCCCCGCTGAAAACACTGTGGATCCAAATCATGTCCCGGGGGGAAACGGGAGGAATCCCATAGCGGGGATGGGGGTCTGTACTCTTGGGTTGCAGTGTCTCAGAAGTGCTAAACCAGGATGTGAAGACAAGTTCTGTTTTATTTTGATTTACAGGCCGTTTATCCGAAAGAAGGGTCGCCAGAAACATGGAAAACAGCACGATGGTGAAGGGGTACATCCGGTTGATCCACCATTGCAACCGCACACTTCGCCTGTAGGCAAAAACAAACCAGCCGTACAAAGCGGAACATCCGAGCAGCATTCGGAGAACAAGGTACTCCGGGGGCAGGGCATAACTACCGGGAATCCCCGGGATTGGCACGTTGTATCTGGTGACGAAGTATTCGGTAAGCAGGAATTCAACCCCAAGAGCTCCCAAAAACACGATTGCTGCCAGCCGTGCCCCGAGTCCGGGCTTACGGGACTCCAGAGCTTTGAATGCAAAGGAAACCACCAGCGCCAGGATGGCCGCATAGCCCAAATGGTGTAAGGCAGACAGGAGCAGGTTGGTACCGAAAAATGAATCGAGTATTCCCTGGGAGGACAAACGAACTTGTTGATAGCATGAAATCAGGAGTAACCCGGCATAGAAAGCCAGGCCCAGTCGGGTAAACTCCCTCAGGGTTTTCCTGCCGCTATCGGATCCCATAAATATCAATTCTTTCATCACATTATGCATTCACAAAGCCTTTCCGGACCTGGGTACCCCATCCTGATCGCACCCGCAGCAGTTTCTTTAAATTTCCACGCACCGAGGACCAGACCACGATCGGATGGAAGAAAAAAGGTTCCAAAAGGGCGCACCCGGCCAGGATCAGGATATCCTTTACCCGGGCGTACTGGTTGTAGGTCCAAACTTCCCAAAGCAGGGCATACAGGGAAAACATGACCCCAAAGGCATATACGGCTGCTGTAATGGCCAGCAGGAATTCCACATAAAGGATCCCGAGGTACCAAAACAGCAGGATGGTCAGCAAACCGAAAAATTCCAATAAGGGTGACAACCACTCATAGAAAAACCAGTAGGGATAACTGAGCATGCCCAGGCGCCCGAAACGGGGATTGAAAAACATATCCCTGTGCCGGTACAGGGTCTCCAGGTTCCCCCTCGCCCAACGGTCCCGCTGGTTTACAAGGATTTTCAGGTTTTCCGGAACCTCCGTCCAGCATAGGGGGTCGGGCAGGTACTCAACGGTGTAGGGGATATCCCGGGTATGCATATGGCGTCGCATCCGGAAAACGATCTCCATGTCCTCCCCAACTGTTTGTGTATCATACCCCCCCACCTCCAGGGCCAGTTGGCGGTCAAAAAACCCGAACGCCCCGGAGATGATCAGCAGGCTGTCAATACGTCCCCAGGCCATCCGGCCCAAAAGGAATGAGCGGGTATATTCAAGCAACTGGAACCGGGCAAGCCAGCTCTTCGGAAGGCGTATTTTCTCCAGCGTCCCGCCCTTAATCTTACAGGAATTGGCAATTCGGATGACACCCCCCACCGCAATCACACGCTTGCGGGACCGCTGATAGAAGGCCCTGACCACATGAAGCAGGGCATCCGGATGAAGCAGGCAATCCACATCGATGCAGCCCACGTACCTGCTCTGAGAAAGCCGGATCCCCGTGTTCAGGGCGTCTGATTTACCCCCGTTAACCTTGTCGATTACCGTAAGTTTGGAAAAGGAGCCTTGTCTGGACCTGTAGATGCCCCTGACGGGTTTGGCATCCCAGGACGGGTCGAGCTGCACGGCTGTCCTTTCCAGGTCATAGGCTTCGATCAACTCCTGAAGGGTTCGGTCGCTGCTGCCGTCATTTACTACCATCACCTCGTAGTTCACATACCGGAGGGAAAGGAGGGAACGAACATTCTCGACGATGGTCCGGGATTCGTTGTAGGCCGGGGCAATGATCGTGATACTGGGCGCAATGGGAGAAGCCATAATGCGTGAGATATCCCCGATGCTGCTCTTCCTGCGGTAATGGAGGGAGTTCCTGGCCGACAGGTACCCCATGGCTGTAAATAGCAGGAACAGCACCCCTGTAAACACCAGAAATACGATGTTGATATACTCGAGCAGTATGTGGAAGAATTCACTATTCATCTGCTCCATGTTGTGTCCCTCCTAAAAAGCGGAACAGGCGGTTTTTTCGCTTTCGGGTCTTTTGGGCAAACCGTTGCTGAGGCACCCCCAACGGATCAAATTCCGGGATGAAGGAGCATTCATCCTCCTGAGGGTCCTCATCCCCAGTAAGGGCATGGGGTTGTTTTTTTTCCGGGGATGCGTTCTTTTTGGAGGGGTAAGACGGCGTCCACAGGGCCTGGGACCCCTTGTTTTCAAGTGCCTCCGGGTCTACCTCCAACCGCCTGGCCAGTAACTGATATACTTTCCGCGCCCTGTTGGCTACCTTCTCGTCCGGGTCTTCAAACACTTCCTCAAGGAAATGCAATTCCTTTACCGTCCCGATTTCGGGGATTTCGTCTAGCAGGATGAGCTTGGCTTCCCGGTCATAGGAACGAAAAAATTCACGAAAGATGGAAAAATAATTCATTTCCCCTTCCGGCGTGTGGGCTTCCATTTCGGTTTCGTCCTGGGGTGGAGTCCCATCGTTTGGCCAGTGAAGCTGGTGGATGCCATCGGCGAACACCTCAAAATCCGGATCCAGCTCCGGTTCCGGAGGCGACCCTGCCGCATTTGAAGCCTTCGTGGTTGCGTCCCCGGTGACCCAGGGGACAAAATCCGTATTAAAGACCTCGCCATATTCAGCCAGGTCTCCCAGGAGGATTTCCCTGAGCACTTTGGCATATCCGGAATCGGCGGACAGGATTTCCGCCTGAACGTCCAATTTACGCAACCATTCCGGGATTGATTCGTGGGGTTCCATAGGGGTAGTATTTGAGGGTTCTTTAGTGATTACAGGTAAAAAATCGAGGGAGACCTCCGGAAGGGATACCGAACCAGACCCCAGGGACAACAGCTCCTTTAATTCCTCCAGGAAACAATGTGCAAAGATCTGTTCGTGTTCGGGGGTCCATTCTTCCTCGGGTAAGGCTCCCAAATTGATCTCGGGAACCGGCAGGTGGATTTCACGGGATACCGGCCAATCGGGATCCCATTCGGGGTCCCACCGGATTTCGTTGAAATCGGCCTTAGGGATACCGAACTCCTTCTTATCCGCCCTTTCAAACTCCCCGGGGGCTTCCGGTGTAAGGGCAGGCTCGCCGGAAGTTACCGGCGTTTCTGCTTCCCGGTCAAAAGCAGCCTCCCATGGAGGTGCGGTCCTGATATCCTTTGTAGGGAGTACCGTTTCCGGCTTCAATACATTGATCACCATGCTGGCCTTGTTTCGCACCAGAAAAGAAGGATCCCTGGCAGGCCGTTTCTGCAACCAGGGAAGGTCTTCGTCGGTAGCCACTTCCCGCAGGGCATCCAGGATCAGGATCTTTATCTCGGTAATCGCGTTTTCAAACTGTTGTTTCATTGGGGTCCGGGCCTCCGCAAAACGGAATTCCCGAATGCATTCCAGGGCGGCCGTCTGTATTTCCGGGGAACGGTGCTGTAACAGGGTGATGATAGCCTTAGAGGCGTCGCTTTGCCTGTA
>JAWWDW010000234.1:0-4066 GCA_033719735.1 Robiginitalea sp.
ATTCCCTGTTTTCGATCTCAAAACCTTAATTTAGGGGCCAAAACAAGACAAAAATGACCTTACTCCTGATGGCGGCCGGAAGAGGCAGCCGCTATGGCAAACTCAAACAATTTGACGATCTGGGCCCCCAGGGCGAATTCCTCATGGAGTTCAGCATTTACGACGCCATTACCCATGGGTTTAACCACATCGTGGTCATCACCCAGAAAGACAACGTGGCATTTTTGAGGGAATACCTCGGCAAACGACTTCCCTCCCACGTGAGCCTGGATGTCCTTGCCCAGGAACTCACCGACCTGCCGGAAGGCACGCAATTTGCCGGCGAAAGGCCCAAACCCTGGGGGACGGCCCATGCCGTATGGACCGCCCGGAACGTGATTACCAACCCCTTTGCCGTTATCAATGCGGACGATTACTACGGGCAGGCCGCCTACGGACGGGCTGCTGAATTTATTCGGAAAACCCCGGAAGCTTTCGGGCTTGTTGCCTATACCCTGAAGGACACCCTTTCCCCGCACGGATCGGTTTCCCGAGGTGTCTGCCGGCAGGAGGGGACCTCCCTGATCTCCGTGGACGAACGGCTGGAAATCGCCGATACCGACGGGGAAATCCGGGATGCGGACAGCGGGATTACCTTCAGCGGCAATGAACTGGTGAGCATGAATTTCTGGGTATGCCAACCGGATCTCTTCCCCAAGATCGAATCGGACTTCCGGGAGTTCCTCTCAACCGTGGAAGACCCGGCCAAAGGAGAGATCTACCTCCCCTTTGTTATCCAGGACATGCTGCGCACCGGCGATGCCAGGGTTGAGGTCATTCCTGCGCAGAGCCAGTGGTTCGGCGTCACCTATGCGGCAGACAAGGACCAGGCGGTACGGGCCCTGCAGGACCTTTCCACAGAGGGTAAGTATCCCTCCCCCCTCTGGGACCCCGCCTAAAACCATCCTGGAATGCGGCCCCCTGAAGCCTCAGCTGCCCTGGCCCGGTTCGGGATCTCAGGAGAAGCGATACAGACCGAACCCCTCACCCAGGGGCTTATCAATGTTGCCTTCAAGGTGTTTGTAGCAGGACGCCCCCGCTATGTCCTGCAACGCATCAACACGGAAGTGTTCAAAGCGCCGGGGTTGCTGATGGAAAACATCCTTCGGCTGCTTCCGCTGCTCGAAGCACAGGACTACACCGGCCTCAGCCTGCGGCCGACCATGGAAGGTGATCCCTACATTGTGGATGAATTCCTGGGCACCTGGCGGTTGTTTGAATATATCCCAAATTCGATAACGGTAGAACACACGCGCAATCCCGATACGGCGCGGGAAGCCGGAAGGATCCTTGGGCGTTTTCACCAGCTGGTATTACCGGCCCAAGTCAGCGACCTGCATATCCACATGCCCGGGTTTCACGATCTGGACATGCGCCTGAGGCAACTGGAAGCGGCCCTTGTAACCGGCATCCCCGGGCGGATTGAAACCGCGGAACCCCTTACCGAGCTGGCAAAGGGCCTTCAGAAAGTTTGCAGGGAAATCCCCCTTGCCAGCCTGCCTAAACGCATTTGCCACAACGATACCAAACTCAGCAATTTCCTTTTTGACCAAACCACCGGCAGGGCCCTGTGCCTGATCGATCTGGATACCCTCATGCCCGGGGTTCTGTTGTACGATATCGGGGATGTTACCTACGACCTGCTCCGGCCTGAGGAACCCCTAAGGTCGCGAGAGGGTACGGCCAGCATTGACCTGGGGATGTTTGAAGCCTTCCTCCAGGGCTTGAAAGACAGTAACCTCAGGATAATGAAAGAAGAGCTGGACTGGCTATCTCACGGGCCTGTGCTGATGCCCTTTTTGCATGGGATCAGGGCACTGACAGATTATCTGACCGGTGACCGCTACTACCGGGTCTCCTTTCCGGGACAGAACCTCCAGCGGGCATCCGGGTTGCTTCGGTTTGCGGAAAGCACGAGCGAAAACCTGCCCGAATTGGGCAGCCTGTGCAGAAAAACCCTGGGGTAATCCCTATTTAAAGGCATTAAACCCTGTGATATCCGCTCCGGTGATCAGCAGGTGGATGTCGTGGGTCCCTTCGTAGGTGATCACGGATTCCAGGTTCATCATATGCCTCATGATCGGGTATTCCCCTGTGATCCCCATTCCCCCCAGGACCTGCCGCGCTTCCCGGGCAATCTTTATGGCCATTTCCACATTGTTCCGTTTGGCCATGGAGATCTGTGCGGTGGTGGCCCTGCCTTCATTCTTCAGTTGGCCCAGGCGGAATGCGAGCAGCTGTGCCTTGGTAATCTCGGTGATCATTTCCGCCAGCTTCTTCTGCTGCAGTTGGGTGGCGGCAATGGGCTTGTCAAACTGAATCCGTTCTTTGGCGTATCGCAGGGCCGTATCATAACAGTCCATGGCGGCACCAATGGCACCCCAGGCAATCCCGTACCGGGCGGAATCCAGGCATCCCAGGGGGGCTCCCAGGCCATTTTTGCCCGGCAACAGGTTCTCCTTGGGAACCCGGACATTGTCAAAGATCAATTCCCCGGTGGCCGAAGCTCTCAGCGACCATTTATTGTGGGTCTCCGGGGTGGAGAAACCTTCCATCCCCCTTTCCACGATAAGGCCGTGGATCCTTCCCTCCTCATTCTTCGCCCAAACCACTGCAATGTCAGCAAAGGGGGAATTGGATATCCAGAGCTTTGCCCCGTTCAGCAAAAAATGGTCTCCTTTGTCCTTGAAGTTGGTGACCATACCCCCCGGGTTGGATCCGTGATCGGGTTCCGTGAGCCCGAAACACCCCATGAGTTCTCCATTGGCCAGGCGGGGCAGGTATTTCTTGCGCTGCTCTTCGCTGCCGTAGGCAAAGATCGGGTACATGACCAAAGAGGACTGTACCGAGGCGGTGGAACGCACCCCGCTGTCTCCCCTTTCGATTTCCTGCATGATGAGCCCATAACTGATCTGGTCCAACCCTGCCCCGCCGTATGCAGCCGGGATATAGGGGCCAAAGGCTCCAATCTCAGCCAGGCCTTTGATGATCTGATTGGGGAATTCCGCCTTCTGGGCGTACTCCTCAATAATAGGGCTTACGTCCCTTTTGACCCAACTCCTGGCGGCATCCCGTACCAGTTTATGTTCTTCCGATAAGAGCTCATCGAGCTGATAGTAATCCGGGGCTTCAAAAAGATCTGGTTTCATCCTGCGATATTTCGGTCAAAGGTAGCCAAAGCAGCTAAAGAAACCAATACAAAACACCCCTTTGATAATGCACATCCGTGGCTGAGGAAGGAGGGAAGTTTTCGTCTGCGGAATCCCGGCAGGGTCGCATCAAAAGGGGCGTTCACCCCTTCAGGAACGCCGCCAGAAGGGAATGAAAATGGTGAACCCCTTTTTCCCGGGTGGGGGAAAACCTGCCGGCCTTGTAGAAACGGGAGCGGATTCCCTTATGGACCCCTTCCACTACCTCCTCGTCCTCCAGCTCCACCTTGTCCAGGCCGGTTCCGGCCCCCTGGTCGAGCCTGGAAGCATCATACACATAGGATCGGAAAGAAACCCGGGTACGGTCGGGACCCATCGGCTGCACCAGGTTGACCGATACCCCCCAGGGGTAGAAATTAAACATCATATTCGGAAAGACCCAGAAATAATAGGCCGCCACTTTTTTGCCGTAATCCACATGCCCCTCGGGCAGGTCGAATACCGTCTCCCCTTCCCCTGCATATCCAATCTGCAGGTTGAAATGCGTGCCGAGCACGGTTTCATAATCCCCGTAATCCAGTACCTTGTTGAGGTCCTCGTGGACAAAAGGGATATGGAAGCCTTCCAGGTAGTTGTCACAATACAGGGCCCAGTGGGCCTGGATGTTGTAATCTTTGTGCCTTTCGGGGTCTTCTTCGAAGGCATTCAGGGGCAAAAATCCCACCCGCTGATTCATCCCGTCGATCACTTCCTGAAAATCAAAGGAGGGGGTCAGTCCGGCAAAAAGGAAGGGACCCCACCTGCGGAGGGGAAAGCGGGGCAGGTCATCACAAGGCGTGGGGAATCCAAGGGCGGTTTCAAACTCCGGCATGTGCTCA
>JAWWDW010000235.1:0-4062 GCA_033719735.1 Robiginitalea sp.
CGTATCTCTGCCAGGCTGCTCCGGGCATTCATACCGGAAGGCCACCCCGTCTTTATAGGCGCGAAAATGCAGGATCAGCTGCCGTCCGGGGGCCTGCTGTTCTTCCAGCACAATACGGGCGGCATTGTAGTGGTTTCGAACCTTGCGCTGTTCCCCCCAGGGCATCTCCCAGGTTTCATCCTCTGAACCTTCACTGCTTTCCACCCATCGCAACCCACGGATCAGGGCGGGTTGGTCCACGAATTCGAAGCCCAGGCCCGAACTGTCGATGACCGTTTTCCCGTTTCGCAGTACCTGGTAGCCCGGACGGCCACTGGCATCCAGGTAAATATCGATCTGATGCGTGCCTTCCGGCGATTTGAGGGTGATGGAATCTTTTTCGGGGCTTTGACAACTATGCATAAAGAGAAGTAAAACAACGTACCATCCAAGGGTAGATAATGAACGATTCATAGAACAACAATTTGGTTAGATCATTTCCGGAGACAGGGCCTTTTTCCTTTCCTGTCCCGGCAGCCAAACGGGAGCTTCGAAATGCCCCATAAGGTAAATTATAAAGATAGGAAAAATCCTCGGCCAACAGGGGATCACCTGGAAGCTGCAGACGGGTCAACGCCCTGAAAGGGAAATTCCCGCCAGACCTCCCAGGCCTTCCCGTTGTGTTTCAGGAGGAACAAACTCTTAACGGGGAATACGGCATTGAATGGGCGCCTGGCAAATTCCGGCCAGGCCTCCAGAAAGGCCTCTTCTGTCAGGTCCCGGGTGGCGATGGTCATATGCGGATGAAAGCGGGAGCCCCGCTCCTGTTTACTCAAACGGAGTTCTTCTTCCAGGGTGTTTTGAAGCTGCCGGTGGAGTTCGATTACCTCCTCCTGATGCGCCACCTTTACAAAAAGGACCCGGGGAGGGAAGCAGTCAAATCCGTTCAGGGGAAGCTCAAAACAGCTTTGTCCCAGGGCGAAGGATTCCATGGCCTCATTCAATACGGATTCGAAGGAATCGGGCCTGCGAAACGGCATTTGAAGGGTGATATGGGCCGGGGATTTCAGTGCATGGGAGGCTCCGAAACGGTGTTTCATCTCTTCTTTCAGGGTCCGGATGCGGGACCTCAGTTCCACTTCGGGCACCAGGGCGATCAGGTAGAGTGATTTCTTTTCAGCCATGTTCAGCCGTCTGATTCGGGCAATAAAAAACGCCATGGCATGCTGCCATGACGCCTTTACGGATGTGGATTGACCTTTACAGGGTTCTCAGATACTCAGCAAGCGCGCGGGCTTCCTCCTCTGACAGGTTCTGGTTGGTCATCACCATATTGTTGTACTCCTTCAGCAACGCCTTGGCGATGGGATCTTCCTTGAGCATCCCATCCGGGTTGAGCATCATGTTCATCACCCATTCCGGGCTCCTCCGCTCATAGACACCGGTCAGGTCCGGGCCGATCATCCGCTGCCCGATCATGTGGCAGGCCGTGCAGATCATCTGGAATTTGGCTTCGCCCGCCTTGGCGAGTTCTGCGTCGATCTCTTCGTCAAAGGCGACGGCAGTAATGGGGCCAATCCCCTTGTTATCCATGTCCACGGGAACACCTTCCGAAGCCACCTCTGTGGTCACTTCCTTTTTGGTCCTGCTTACCTCAAAGCCTTCCTTCTTTTCTTCCTTTTTTTCACCACAACCGACCACGAGGAGGGCTGCTGCCATGAATTGAATGATTTTTTTCATTTCCTTTTGCTGCTTTTATGGCCCTAAAAATAAGAAATAATGCCTTATTCGCATTCATCGAGAAACTCCAGGCTCCTCCGTTCGCTGTAATAGAAGCTTCCCTCCCCGACGAAACCGACATGGCCCCCGTAATCGGGGTTTTCGAAGTAGACGGCCGGATGATTGCGGCAGGCTTCCACAGGATAGCAACGGGCCCCCAAAAAGGAGTCATTTTGGGCATTTAACAACAGGGTGGGGACCCTGATGCCCTCCAGGAAGCGCAGGCTGCTGCACTGGTTGTAGTAGTCAAGCGCATCCCTAAAGCCATGGGCCCTGCTGGTATAGTAGTCGTCAAAAGCTTTCAGGCTTTTGATTTTATCCACCTCTTCAAGGCTGATGTGTTCTGGAAAGTGCTTCTGTTTTTCCCGTACTTTTTCCCGAAGGGTCGTGAGAAAGCGCCTGGCGTACAGCCAGTTTTTTGACTGGTTCAGTTGTTGGAGGGAATCATGCAGGTCACAGGGGACCGAAATGGCTGCCGCCCCGGCGATGCGATTGGAGTAGCTGGGGTTTTCGCCCAGGAATTTCAGAATCAGGTTTCCCCCGAGGCTGAACCCTTTCAGATAGACCTTTTTGTACCTGTGCAGCCCTAGGACATGCTGTAAGACGGCATCCAGATCCTCGGTAGCCCCTGAATGATAGGAGCGAAAAAGCCGGTTGGGCACCCCGCTGCACCCCCTGAAGTTTACGGCACAAACATCATATCCACGGGCACTGAAAAGGCGGGCACTTCCCCTCATGTACGGGCGTTGGGCATTTCCTTCCAGTCCGTGAAGGAGGATCAGTACCCTGTCGGTGGCCGTTGCTGCCGGGCTCCAGTCCAAATCCAGGAAATCCCCATCGGACAGGGTGATCCGCTCCCGGAATTGTTCGGGACCTTCCACTTTGCGCACCAGGGCGGAATAGATGGTGGCCAGGTGGCCGTTTCTGAAAACCACCCCGGGCCTGTAGGAGGAAGGGAGCAGCGGCATCAGTACAGGATGTTGTTTTTGGGCTGGACTTTTTCGGGGAGCGGCTGCTCATCCAGCATATCCCGGAGGTCGATTTCAATGGTTCTGCAGATGGCGGTCATCGGGACATCGTTAAAACGTCCCTCAAAGGGATCTTCACTGTTTTTAGCTACTTTATCGATGGTGATAAAGATCCAAGATATTAGGACGGAAAGTAAAATAGCCGCTGCCTGCATCCACAACCCTCCATAATCAGGAAGTCCGAGGAGTTCTTCGTCAAAGGCGTTGATCAGGCCAAAGGGCAACAGAATAACAAAGATCCATGCAAAAACGGTCCCGAAATAGGCGTATTGCCTGGGGAAGGGGGTATTCTTGATGCGTTCACAGGCACCTTGAAAATTATAGTTTTCCTCCAGGACTTTGTGGAGCATCAGGTTCTTGAATTCACTGATTTTACCATCTTCCAACAGTTTTTTCAGATGAAGGCCCTGGTTTTTGATCAGGTGGGTGGCGATGTTTTCGCGTTTTTCAAGAGCTTCCAGTTCTTCCTTCGAGACAAAGGGCCGGATGATTTCTATCACCGAATCATATGCTTTGTACCGTTCTATGAGTCGTTTAAAGGATTGGCTGTGTGCCAGGGAGAATGAGGTTGACTGTCTCAGCTGCGCCCTCAGGGCGTTGATCCAGGCCAGGTGCCGGTAAATCAGGATGCGCTGGTCTTCCGGGGCATCCTCCACCAGGCTGAGCACCTGAGTTGCCCAGGTCCTTGAATAATTCACGATGGAGCCCCATATTTTCCGGGCTTCCCAGAAGCGGTCGTAACTCTGGCTGTTTTTAAAACCCAGGTAGAAAGACACAGCAATCCCAATGATGCTAAGTGGTTCAATGGCGAGCGCGATAAACGTCCACCCCATCTGATAGTACAGAAAGAAGACCAGGGTGGTCCAGATTGCGAAGAAGATCAATTCCTTCCAGGTCCCTATCAGAATGGGGAGAATGCCCAGGTTTCTCTTAACATACATAGGTTCCGGGATTAACCATAGCGTTCGATCATAGAAGCCTGGGCCTTGAGGGCCTGCAGGAAGTCTTTCCGGAGTTTCTCCACCAGGGCTTTCACGGGAAGGGTATCCTGAATGGTCGCCGCCCCCTGACCTGCGGACCAGATGGTCTTCCATGCCTTGGCCTCCGTATCCAGTTCCTTGCCAAAATCGATTTTTGTGTCCTTTTTCAGGTCTTCTTCATCAAGGCCGGCGGCCTTGAGGCTTTGGGCCAGGAAGTTCGCATGTACCCCTGAAATGGCAGCCGTGTAGATGATGTCGCTGGCTCCGGCTTCGATGATCATGTTGCGGTATTCTTC
>JAWWDW010000236.1:0-4059 GCA_033719735.1 Robiginitalea sp.
GACCACTTTGTACTCTACCGTTCCAATTCGATCATCGTCTCCGGGAAATCCGGGGAGGGCGAAAATATTGCGGTCTCCGTGGATATTGCCACGGGAAAGGTCCTTTGGACGTCCCAGGAGGATTTTGGCCGTATCGTGGATGTCGTGGAGCTTACGGATACCGAATTGCTGGGGATTACCCTGTTCAAAAACCTGCGCCTGAATTCCCGGACCGGCGAGGTCCTCTGGAGTATCGAAAACTCCGAGGAATCCAAACAACTAAGCAGCATGGGAGGTTTCGGGAAACTGTTGCAGCAGGCCGCTGAAACCATGACGGAAGGCGAAGAGATGAACCTGGATTTTGCCCTGCATCCTTCCATGAAGTATTTCGTGATCGGGACCGAGGCGGAAAATGACAATATGGGCATGTCCTCGGGGACCAACACCATCGTGACCTATACCTCAACGTATCGCGCCTATGATATCGGCAGCGGGGAACTGGTATGGAAAAAACCGGTAAGCGTCAAAGGGCGCCTGGGCCACAGCACCTGGGTGGGGGAAAACCTGCTGATTCTGCCCTTTGGCAGGAACAACTCCAAAGCTACCCTTATCGATATGCAGACCGGGGAAGGACTCTGGGGCAAAAAAGGCCGGGGCGTTGCCATTAAAGGTGGTATTTACAGCTACACTCCCACGGATAATGGCATGCTGGTCATCACGACCCGGAACGACAAAAACTTCCTGAACTACCTGGATACCGAAAATGGAGTTTTCACCTTTGACAAAACCATCAAGGTCAAAGGCTTCGTCGGGTATACGCTGACCACTGACCACGGCATCCTGTATGCCACCGAAAACGAAATGAACATCGTGAATACCGCAACGGGAGACCTTTTCTGGGACAGGGATATCAAAACCCACTACCAGCTGATGCAGCGGGACGGGGATCACCTCTACTTTTTCGACCATAAAGCACAGGCTGTCGGGGGCATCGACCTGACCTCCGGACAGGTGGCTATGAGCGGCAGCAGCCCGATCGATTTTGAAGAGGGCGAAAGCCCCTCGGGAATCGAGGTCCGGGATCGCTGGATCCTGGTAAGTGCCGATCAGAACTTCGCCCTGTATGATTTCGATGGGACCCAGGTCTATCAGGCCTACTTCCCCTCGCCCCGGGAGGAAGGGTGGAAACGGGCCCTGCTCTATGCCGGAACCATCTATTCGGGATATGTCTCTGCGGTAAGCGGCATGGCTTCCGGCGCCTTCCAGAATGCCAGCAGCCAATTTTCCCCGGAATCCGTGGAAGGGCAGACCTTTGCAAGCATCGGGCAGTCCTATGGGGAGATGAGCGCCTCCGCGGGGGAAGTGGCCGGAATGGCCTTTAGCGCCGCCAACAAACGCTTCAAGGCAACCGAGCAGGCGCGCGACTATGTCATGGTGCTCACCAAAAGCGATACCGGCATTGAACTCGCCAAGGTGAACAAGGATACGGGAGAACGCGAAAAGTCGATCTTCCTCGGCAAAAACCGCAGGCCGAACTACGCCATCGACCTGGTCGAAGGCATTGTGTTCCTGGAGTCGGACAAGACCTTTATCAAAAAATACGACTTCTAGGAACCCGTTCCCGCCCAAACCAAACCCTCTGATTTCAGGGGGTTTTTTTGTAGTGGGCAGTGGGCTGTCCCAACTACGCCTAAGGCTTCGTCGGGCAAGGGCAGTTGGCAGTCCCAACTAGGCCTGGGACTTCGTCGGGCAAGGACAGTGGGCAGTCACAGTAGGCAGAAGCGCTACACAATACTCGTTCAGGGTTATAAAGTTCAAGGTTCAATGTTAAATGGACTGCGACTTTATGCTGCGAACCTGGATTCCCTGTTGGCAGGCTAGGTCAGTTGCACCAAATCCACGAATAAAAATGGGGAGTACAGAATTCAGGTTGCGGAGCGGAACGAAAACCACCCCCTGAAAACTGCCCTTTCAAAGTCCTAAAAAAGGTAGTACTTTAAGGGAATCGGAATTGATTTATTCATTTAGCATTCTTATATGTCGTTTTACATCATTCTGGCGATTATCGCCCTGCTCGTATTCCTGGTTGTTTCTGTCTACAACCGCTTTGTAAGAAACCGGAACCTGGTCAAAGATGCCTGGAGCAACATCGACGTGGCCCTAAAAAGGCGCTATGACCTGATCCCAAACCTCGTCGAAACCGTTAAGGGGTATGCCGCACATGAAAAGGAAACCCTGGAAAAGGTCATCCAGGCACGCAATGCGGCCATGGCTGTTCCGTCCGGCGATATCAATGACCAGATCAAGGCGGAGAACCAGTTGCAACAAACCCTGAGGAGCCTGTTCGCCCTGGGGGAAGCCTACCCCGACCTTAAGGCAAACACCAATTTCCTGCAATTACAGGACAAATTGAATGAAATAGAGGAGAACCTGGAGCGCAGCCGGAGGTATTACAACGGCACGGTTCGGGAAAACAACACCTATGGCGAAAGCTTTCCGGGCGTCTTGTTTGCAGGCATGTTCAATTATACCCATTTTGATTTCTTCGAATCTACCGAGGAGGAGCGCGGCAATGTGAAAGTGGATTTCTCCCAGTAGCCTGAGGCCCTGTTGCTATGAAATCGCCCCGGTTCCTTTTTTCTTTTTTTGTCATCTGCTGGGGGTATGCGGTTGGGGTTGCCCAGGATTTCAGTGTCGAGCGTTATACGGTTGATATCACCCTTCGGGAAGAAGGGTATTTTGAAGTGGTCGAAAATTATGACGTCAACTTTTTTTACCACAAACATGGCATCTACCGGGATATTCTTACCTCCTACACCTTAGAAACCGAAAAAGGCTCCCGGGAGAAAAGGCGGATTCTGATCAGCGAAATCGAGGTGCCGGGACATCTCTTCGAGGCATCTGGCAAAATGGGCCAGAAAATAGAGGGCAAGGCACGGATCAAGATCGGCGACCCCAATAAGACCATCGTGGGGCCCGTACACTATGAAATCCGTTACCGGGTTGAAAATGCGTTGTTGTTTGAAGAAGCGTTCATCCGTTTTTACTGGAACCTGAAACCACCAGACTGGCTGGCCGAATTCAAGGATATTTCCTTTACCTTAAACCTGCCACCGGATTCGCCGGCAGCTCCCGGCCAGGTCTTCCTGTATGCAGGCCCTGTAGGGGTTACCGCCCAAAGCGGGGATTTTGAAGTTCAGATCGAAGAGGGAAAAATATCCGGCACCTCCAAAGAAGGCTTTATATCAAAACGGGGGGAAGCGGTGACCCTTCTGGTCAACCTTCCCAAAGGCAGCATTGAGGAGAACCGGCCCCTGTGGCCCTTCTGGACCCGCTATGGCTGGACCCTGATCCTGGCGTTGGTCGCATCTGTATTTTACGGGTTGTTCCGCAAATATGGAAAGGACGCCCCCGCTCCCCCGGTGATCAGTTATTTCCCCCCCGAAAATATGGACCCGGCCATGGTGGGTTTTTTGATAAACGACAGGGAAGACACCTCTGACCTGGTTTCCCTCCTGCCCTATTGGGGAAAGCAGGGGTTCATCGAAATCGAGGAGGTTGACAAAAAAGGTTGGTTTGCCAAAGACGACACCCTTATCAAAAAGATCGCCAGCCTCCCTGAGGATGCCCCTGAATATCAAAGAACCGTTTTTAATGGCCTGTTTGAAGGAGGGTCCGAAGTGAGCGTAAGCAGCCTGAAAAACAGCTTCTATACCACGATGAACGATGCCAAAAAAGAACTTAAAGAGGCCGCCCAAAAATACTACGACCCCAAAGCACGCCGGGTGTATTGGTACACGGGGGCAGGCATCGTCCTGGCGCATCTCATCCTGCTTCCCGTTTTCTTCTACCATTGGGGCATCTTAGCTCTTTTTACCGGATTGGGATTTTGTATTCTCCTGCTGATCCTGAACCAGTACATGATCCGGAAAAACCCGAAAGGAATCAGGCTTTACGCTGAATTAAAAGGCTTCAGGGCGTTTATAAAGACTGCCGAAACGCACCGGCTGAAAATGCTCCTGGCCGAAAGCCCCGATTATTTCGAATCGACCATGGCCTATGCCCTTGCCTTTGGATACC
>JAWWDW010000237.1:0-4048 GCA_033719735.1 Robiginitalea sp.
CATCACATTCCTGCGTACGGTATTATGCCCGACGAGGTAACCTACGTTCATGCCCACCCCAAGTTGCTCCAGGGAGTCCAGATAGGCGCCAAAAGGCCATGGGCTGGAGCCGTCCGGCCCCCCAAGGGCTGTGGTAACCCCCTGCCGGACGTGGCTTTCGCATCCGGGCAGTTCCAGGATCGGGTCCAGATGGGTGTGGATGTCAATAAACCCGGGAGCCACCACCAGGCCGCCGGCATTGATTTCCCGGGTCCCGAGGGCACCCGAGAGGTCTCCCAAAGCCACAATACGGCCTGCAGTGATGCCAATGTCCCCGGGATAGGATTCGCTGCCTGAACCGTCCAGGATTTGGCCGTTCTTTATCAGGAGGTCATAGGTTTCGGGTCGGGAACATCCCAGGACGAAAAAGACCGTCAGAAAGAAAGAGAATAGGGTTTTCATTTTATGGGCTGATGTGTTTTCAGTTCTTTAAGCAGGGAGTCGATGTTCCTCGCGATCATGGAATGCTGCTGGGACCCTGTCTCACTGCTCAGGATAATATCGGAGAGGTAGCCGGGGAGTGCCGTTAGTTGCCTGAGGCGCGTAATGGTGGTGTCGTAATCCGGGAGGTTCCCAACCACCCCTTCAGCCCCCCACGGGCGCAGGGCATGGGTCAATGCCCGGCGCGTTTCAAAACTAAAAACGTTTGCGTTGCCCAGCAGCCGCCGGTACCCCATCGTATAGGTTTCCCATTCCTCCTCAAAACTCGAATAGAAGTCCAGGGCATTGTACATATGGGAAAGGCGCGTTCTGAGGGCCCTGTCCGAAATCAGGTCGATATTCCCCGTGAATTGAAGCTCCTCCCACACATCCTTTTGAAAGTTTCGCTTGTAAAGCCAGGTCAGGTGCTCCAGGGCAAGGAAAAAGTCCTGACCTGCCTCCTCCTTTGGAGCGGTATCTGTCAAAAAACCCAGGACCAGAAGGGCATTTTTGTGCTGAAAGTCTTTAAAGGCCTCCAGCTCCCTGGCGATGTTGATGTTGGCCTCCAGCTCCCCTTCCAATCGCGCCAGGTAGTAGGCCTCCTGCTCGCCCTCAGCCTGACGTTGCTGCCAGGCATCCACCTGCAGGGCAATCAGGATCCCGATGACCACCAGCAAAATCTCCCCAATGGCATACAGCAGGTATTTGGAGAACCTCCTGTCTGCGATGACGTTTTGACGGATTTTTCGGAAAAAATGGAGCATGGAAAGCGGGTTGCTTCCGTTAATTTAAGGAATTAATCGATGGAATCAGGCCATTTTGATGGAGTGAGGGTTAATTATGTATCTTTAAATCAGCAGTATTAAGATGGGCAGAAAAAACTCCAAAAAGGGATTTAACAAATACAACTTCATTGCAGCGTTGGTGTTGCTTGCCTTTGTTGCATTCCTGTTGATCAGCGACCCCTTATCCTGGATGGAGATGATGCAGGTAAAACTTTTAATCGGGGGGGTGATCCTGATCGTCCTTATTATTACCCTCCGCTCCCTGTATAAGCGGGGCAGATAAAACGGCCCCACAACGCTTGTTTCCAGGGACCAAATGGTTCCGGGGGCAGGCAGATTAGACGTCCTTAGTCTTTCAGTTCCTGGTCGATTTGAACCAACAACCCCTGGATTTCCCGGATGAGGTTTTGCAGGCTGTTGATGTTCCATTTGCGGTTGGAAATAATTTCCGTATTGATGCTTTTGAACTCGGCATCTTCCAGAAGATCTTCATAGTCAAAGGGTTTTGCCAGCTCTATTTCCCTGTTCTCGTTATCTGTGGCATAATACCTCCTGAAGTGTTTCACATGGTAGGGATAGGAGATGTTTTGCTGTAAATTATTGGACCAGACCTCGTTTTCATTTTTAAGGATGGAAAACTCATTTTCAAAAATGAAGCTGATCCGCTTGCGCAAAGAGTCATTGGTGATCAAATCAATCCCCTTTGACTTCAGGAACTCATACCCCCCGGTGACGGGATTTGTGGAGACCGTCCAGAAATAGACGCCAAAAGCCCGGTCAAGTGCTTTGTCATAGGGCTTTCCGTGGTCGAGATACTCGAGGATCATCTCGTTGTAGGACAGGTATTCGGACTCCGTATTCAGGGTTCTTTCCAGGATTTCAAGGTTGCTGACCAGGTTGGATTTAAGCTCTTTTAACAATTCGGTTTCGACGTTCCGGGCCTGGGCATCCGCATTGAGGTTATCCAGGTAAAGTGCCAGGAGGATCCCAACCACGATCAGCACGATTTCTCCCAGGGCATAGAGGAGGTACCTGCCCGCACGGAAAGTAGGTTGGCTGGATGTGCCTTCCTGACCCGTTTGTTCAGGAGGGATTTGGGCCGTCAAACCAAGGCGAAGTCGGCGAAAAAAGCGCAGCATGGGCAGAGTGGAATTACTTCTTCAAAGTACAAAAAAGAAGCTTAGCGGCTGAATTTGGTTTTACGGGTGCTTTGGATTACTTACGGGACGGCATAGGGGACCAGGTCTTTTTTATATGCTGCACAAGCCCTGTCAGTAGTTTTCCAGGCCCAAGTTCGGTAAAATCGGTTGCTCCATCCTCCATCATGTGCAGGATGGTATGCCGCCACATCACCGGATGCGTTAGTTGCAGGATTAAATTTTTCTTGATTAAATCCACATCTTGAGTCGGACGCCCTTTGACATTTTGATAAACGGGGCAAATGGGCTTCTTAAAGGTTATCCCCGCCACTGCAGCACTAAAGTCTTCGACAATTGGCTCCATGAAGGGTGAATGGAAGGCCCCGCTTACGGGCAATTTAACTACCCTGCGGGCCCCGGGGCTTAATTTTTCTATGGCTTTTTCAATCGCGGACACTTCTCCTGAAATGACGACCTGGTGCAGTGAATTATAATTCGCAGGGACCACAACCCCATCTACCTGACGACAAACATCCTTCACAATAACATCGTATAAGCCAACCACCACTGCCATACCTGTGTTATCTGCATCACAAACCTTTTGCATCAGGGCGGCACGCCGGGAAATAAGCTTGAGGGCAGATTCAAAATCCAGGGAGTCAACGGCAGCCAATGCGGATATCTCCCCCAGGGAATGGCCTGCGACCATGTCCGGTTTAAAATCCGTGCCAAGGGTTTTTGCGAGAATATATGAATGCAGAAAAATGGCAGGCTGCGAATATTTCGTTTTTTTCAAGTCTTTGGCAGAGCCTTTGAACATTACATCCGTAATGGAGTAGCCCAATATTTCGTTGCCTCTTTCAAAATATTCCCGGGCCAAAGGAGAGGTGTCGTACAAATCCTTTCCCATACCCGGAAACTGGGTGCCCTGACCAGGAAATAAGTATGCGTGCATTTAAAAATAGCAGATTAATGAGCCTTTAAATAAATCAATATTCCTGAAATCAGGACAGATAATACGATAAACATACCGATAAAAACTACCATCTTAGTTTTAGAGCCTCAAAATCAATGATATCAGATGTTGAGAATTACTTTACGGGCTATCTGACAGAAGGATTGACCCTATGTTGGAGAAAAAATAACCTAGAGGCTTTCCCTTTTCAAAAGCTCCAGGAGGGCCTCGGCTTCTATGAGGATGTTCCGGTAGACGACGTTTCGGGTGTAGAGGGTAGAAAGCCTGCGCGTTAGCAACCTGCCGAATGCAGGGTCCCCGGCGATGCCTTTGTAGGTGGTCTCAATGGACGCCTGCTCCCCGGGTGGGGCCGAACAGGGAAGGAAGCTCTGGACATCCAGCACATCGATATCATAACAGGCACCCCACATGTATTCCTGCAGTCGCGCGGGGATGACACTGCGAACAAAATCGCGGTAGGCCTGGGTGCCGCCTGTGAGTACCGAAAGCTGTAAGGGCCATTCGTTGTAGTACCGCTGCAGGGCGTTGAGCAGTTTCGGGGAGCCCAGGTAGCCCAGCATTTCGGGGTTCTGCACTTCGTTGTAGGTGGCTGTGACCTGGTTGAAATTCCATATCTGGCTCGCGTGAAAGGCCTGAACGACAAACTGCCATCGGGCCTCGGTATCTTCTGCCCCGGTGGATGAAAGTTC
>JAWWDW010000238.1:0-4045 GCA_033719735.1 Robiginitalea sp.
GACGCCATGCCGATCACGGAGGACGCGCCGGTCAGGCCGGCAGAATCCCCCTATGGGAATACCAAACAGATCGGGGAGGAGATCATCCGGGATACCTGTAAGGTGCGGAAGCAGCTTCAGGCGATTTCCCTAAGGTACTTCAATCCGATCGGGGCGCACCCCTCCGCACGGATCGGGGAACTGCCCCTGGGGGTGCCCCAGAACCTGGTGCCATTTATCACCCAGACTGCGGCCGGCATCCGGGAGCAGCTTTCAGTCTTCGGGGACGATTATCCCACCCCGGACGGTACCTGTATCCGGGACTACATCCATGTGGTAGACCTGGCAAGGGCGCATGTGGTTGCCCTCCAGCGACTGCTGTCAGGGGCAAACCAGGACAATTACGAAATTTTCAACATTGGGACGGGCAAAGGGAGTTCCGTCCTGGAAGTAATCCAGAGTTTTGAACGGGTCAGCGGGCTTCCGCTCAATTACAAGATCGTCGGTCGCAGGGCAGGAGACATTACAGAGGCCTATGCAGATACTACCCGGGCCAATGAGGTGCTGGGCTGGAAGGCTGAATCTTCGTTGGATGACGCCATGAAATCCGCCTGGGCCTGGGAACAGGAAATACGTAAAACCCAGGATTAAGCCCAAACCCAAAGGCTTTGAAACCCAAAATCAGCGGCTTATAACCACACGGGCGTCCCTCGGGGCTGTTCAGAAGGTCAGGGGCCAGTCTAACTTATGGATGTGAATTTTTCCGAGGTGTATGACCTGCTTGAACTTGCGCGGAATACAGGTAAGTTAGCCCCCCTTCTTTCCCAGTTGAAAAAAGATGACGAGCGGGCGAATGGACCCTTTCCCCTGCAAACCCCCTTTGCCCTGGAATTGGATTCCGGGCAGATCCTTCAGTCGATTCGCGAAAGCCTTTATGTGCTGCTTATGGAGCACTTTGACCAGTATTTAAACCTTATGTACGCTGCGGATGTTCCCGAGCGTGTGTTTAAATCCGTACAGGGCAGCGATGCCGTGGAAGTCGCCGCACAGGTCACCTCCATCTTGCTCAAACGGGAGTGGAAAAAGATCGAATACCGCACGCGTTAGGAAAAAGAGAGCCCTAAAAGTATACCCGCACAAAAGGGATCCAGGGATCTGCATACAAACTCTTGTCAGAATCGTACAGAACATCGTAGCGAATCCCGAAGGTGACCGGCCCGGTAGCATATCCCAGCCCCAGAAAGAGGGCTGGAAGCCAGTAAGAATCATCAAGGGGGCCGAAACTTTGGTTTACGTAAAGCTGTTCAAATTCACCGGAGACCTGCAGGGCCGGGATCGGGTTGACCAGGCCGATGAGGCTGCCCCCGATCGCTGAAAATTTGGTATCTGAAATTTTGGAATAGGAATAGTTGATCCCAAGGCCTACGGCTGCGTAGTCGTTCACCTGGTAGATGGCGCTTGGGGCCAGGCCTATTTGCACAAATTCCTGTCCGAAGGAAAGCCCGATTCCCCCTCCGTAGCGCACCCGCGACCAGAACGAATCGGACTGGGCCGTACTTGCTGAACAAACAAAGCAAAAGATCAGAAAAAATAACCACCTATGTGAACCAGGCAGGAATTTTGGGAGAAAAAGGCTCATATCTAAATTTTCAAAGTTTGCATGCAGTACACTCCAGTACTCCTAAAAGTTGGCAGTGACACCAAAAGAAGGGCCCCTGAAGGTCATGTCAAAACTCCCATTCCACTTGTCCTGGGTGACATTTGCATAATAATTCAAATAGTGATAATTCACGCTGAAGCCGATGTTTTTAAAGGCCTGAAAGCCCACCCCGGGGCTGAGGTTCCACAAACCACCGGAATACTCCCCAACCTTTATCCCGAACCAGTCAATGGCAGCTGAAAACGACCACTTTCGAGTAGGGGCCCAGGTATACCAAACCCCGATATTCGGGAGGGGAAGGAATGCGTTTACGCTTTCCCTTCTGAATCCAACCGAGGCATCATCCACAAAGGCCTCCCCTTCAATAAAAGCATTGGTATTCAGCCCGTGAATGCCCAAACCTCCTCCAAATTCATGTTTCTGGCCTGTGCTTATGGCGCGCCCAAAGAAGATCCGGTATAAGGACAACCCATACCCCCCTTTGACGCTGGCTCCTGCCTGGTAGGTGACATCCTCCCATTCAATTTCCCGTTCCAAATCGACTTCTTTTGCAGCGCTTACCCTGAAATACTGCCCCCGTACGGACCAGAGCCCTGATTTGGAAAACCTCCACATGAAATCGAGATTCAGCGTGTTTTGTGTACCCTCCAGGTCAAAGGTTTGGCCAAAATCAATTTCGTCCGAATTGTCCAGGTCAATACTGCCGGCGGCACCCACCTCTACCACCCTGTCAGGGACAAACAAAGCTGCCCGGGCCAGAAATTTATCGGTAAGCACAGGGTTCTTTTCACCATCGGTTTGGGCATTCAATGCGCCAAAACTGACTAAGAAAGCAAGTACTGGAAGGATGTTTTTCATATTATTTGGTGCCTGCGACTGAATTTCCTAACCCACAAGATAAGCGGGTTCGGGGCAACTTTCAACTAATTTAGACCATTTAGACTAATTCTAATGAATACACAGGAATACGGCTTAAATGTTGTATTTTTGGTCTGTTTAATTCGATACCGGCAAAGAAAGACTTTTGATGGATAAGTATTCCTTTTTAAACGCGGCTCACACCGCTTTTTTTTCAGACCTGTACGATCAGTATCGCTCCCACCCGGACCGTGTGGAACCCAGTTGGAGGGCGTTCTTCCAGGGGTTTGATTTTGGGATGGAAAGCGCCCGGGGGGAACTGGACGTGGATGCGGGCCAGGGTGTTGTCCATACCCAATCCGGAGAAGCTGTTCCCATGCCGGAATCCATGCAGAAGGAATTCCAGGTAGTACGCCTGATCGATGGCTACCGCAGCAGGGGGCATTTATTCACAAAAACAAACCCGGTACGGGAACGCCGAAAATATTCCCCAACCCTCGATATTGAGAATTTTGGTCTGGATCAGGGGGATCTGGATACGGTTTTCAACGCCGGGCAAATCCTGGGAATCGGCGCGGCCACCCTGCGGGAAATCATAGCGCACCTTCAGCGGATCTACTGCGACGCCATTGGCGTGGAATATATGTATATCCGCAAGCCCGAACGGGTGGAATGGATTCAGAAGTGGCTCAACGTGAACGGGAACCACCCGGATTTCTCCGCCGAACGGAAGAAACAGATCCTGTTCAAGCTCAATGAGGCGGTTTCTTTTGAAGCCTTCCTGCATACCAAATACGTGGGCCAGAAACGGTTTTCCCTTGAGGGGAACGAATCCCTGATCCCCGCCCTGGACGTAATCCTGGAACGGGCCACTCAAATGGGGGTTCGGGAATTCGTCATGGGGATGGCCCACCGGGGCCGCCTCAATGTCCTGAACAATATTTTCGGGAAATCGGCAAAGGACATTTTCAGCGAATTCGACGGCAAGGATTACGAGCAGGAGGTTTTCGATGGGGATGTCAAGTACCACCTCGGCTGGACCTCCGAACGGGAGATCGAAACCGGGGAGCGCATAAACATGAACATCGCCCCGAACCCTTCCCACCTGGAAGCCGTGGGTCCTGTGGTGGAAGGGATTGCACGGGCCAAACAGGACGCCCATTTCCCGGAGGATTTTTCCAGGGTCCTCCCCATCCTGGTGCATGGGGACGCCGCTATCGCCGGACAGGGGGTCGTCTATGAGGTTGTGCAAATGGCAGGCCTGGAAGGCTACCGCACGGACGGGACCATCCACATGGTGGTCAACAACCAGATCGGTTTTACCACCAACTACCTGGACGGGCGGACTTCCACCTACTGCACCGACGTGGGCAAGGTGACCCTGTCCCCGGTCCTCCATGTCAATGCTGACGACGTGGAGGCGGTGGTTCACGCCGCCCTTTTTGCCCTGGAATACCGAATGCGGTTTAGGAGCGATGTATTCCTGGATTTACTGGGATACCGGAAGTACGGCCACAACGAGGGGGATGAGCCCAGGTTCACCCAGCC
>JAWWDW010000239.1:0-4029 GCA_033719735.1 Robiginitalea sp.
AAGCTCCTCTACAATGCGGTAGGCGGCCGGGCAAATGGCCACATTCTTCATGGTGAGGCTGTGGATCTGGTGGAATTTCCGGCGGTCCGTATGCGGGTACTCCCGGCAGGCCCTGGGCCGTACCTGGTAGATGCCGCAGTAGTTGTCCGCTCCCAAAAAAGGACATGGCAGCTCCCGGAGCACCAGGTCCCCCTCTTCATCCTGCCTGAGGTAGGTGGCGGTAAATTCCGAGGGCTTCATCCGCAGGTGGCGGGCAATCCGACGGATATCCGCATCTGTGAACAGGGGCCCCGTGGTCTTGCAGCAATTGGCACACTGCAGGCAGTCGGTCCGCTGGAATTCCTCCGCGTGCAACTCCTGCATGAGGGGATCCAGTACGGCCGGGGGTTTTCGCCTCAACTTTTTAAAGAAACGGCGGTTCTCCGGCGCCTTCTGGGCGGCCTGTTGTGGTAGTTTTTTAAGTTCCTCCTCCATGGCACCGGCGTTTTGCCTAACTTTGCAGTTCCCTGTATATCAGGATAGAAACAGAGCTGTGCCAAAAATACAACCCGGGGACCTTTTGGGAAAGGCGTTGATGGATTATTACGGGGAACATCCCGTCGGGGAGTTGTGGAGCCACAGTTCCCTGGGCACTTCGGAGCTGGTACCGGTGGGGCATTTCTTCCGGGATTTCGATGCCATGCCGGATTTGGAAAAACTCGCCCTGCAGCACTGTCGGGGCAAGGTCCTGGACATCGGCTGCGGGGCCGGGAGCCACTGCCTGTACCTGCAGGAATCCGGGTTGGAATGCACGGGGTTGGACCACAGCCGTGGCGCTGTGGAAGTGGCCTCCCGAAGGGGGGTCAGGTCTACCCTATGCGAAGATATTTACCGGGTTGAGGTAGGGAATTATGATACCCTGTTGTTATTAATGAACGGGGCAGGCATCGCAGGCACCCTGGAGGGCCTGCGGGGGTTGTTGCTCCACCTTTCGGGACTGCTTGCACCCGGTGGACAAATCCTGATGGATTCCAGCGACCTCATCTACATGTTTGAGGAAGACCCGGACGGGGGGGTATGGGTTCCGGGCAATGTTGCCTACTACGGGGAGGTGACCTACTGCTGGGAATACAAGGGTCAGCGGGAGGCTGAATTCCCATGGCTCTTTGTCGATTTCGGGACCCTGGAGCGGGAGGCCGGGAGATTGGGCTACGAAGCCACCCTGGTTCGGGAAGGACCCCATTACGATTATCTGGCCCGCCTGACCCGTCAGGCATACCAGATCCGAAGATGAAACGTTTAAATGTTGTGTAAAGTGAAAAGCATGCCTAAAAAAATCCATCTCTGGGCGGTCCTGTTGTTGGCTGGCATCCTGGTCAGTTGTTCCAGGGATTCCGAAACTTCCGGAGAGGGCCCTGACTCCGTGGACCGGTCGGCCAACCTGCTCAGTGCAGGCAGCAGCGGTTCGGATATCCTCACCAATGAGAATTTCGATCGCATCCTGATTGAAATCGCCTATGTGGACGGGTTCCGGCCCACGGCCACAGCCCTGGAGCACCTGAGGACCTTCCTGCTGGAACGCACCTTCAAAGAAGAAATCTCATTCACCTACCGCCCCCTCCCCTCCCCGGGAGAGGAAACCCTGACCCTGGAGGAAATCGCCAGTTTGGAAACGGACAACCGGACGCGCTATAACGATGGGCGGACCCTGGCCTTCTACATCTATTTTGCAGACGCACCCTCAGACGGGGACGAACCCTCCGAAAACCTGGTAACCCTCGGGGCCGTCTACCGGAACACCTCCATGATCGTCCATGAAAGCACCATCCGGGACCTGGCTTCCCGAAGTGTGGTCATTACGGTATCGGATGTGGAGACCACCACCCTGACCCATGAGTTTGGCCACCTGTTTGGCCTGGTAGACCTCGGGACCCCGGAGGTGAACCCTCACGAGGACCCGGCTTCATCCAACCACTGCGACGTGGAAGGATGTCTGATGCGGGCTGAGCTGGAGTTTGGTTCCGGCATCATGTCGGTCATGGAGAAGCGGACCGCAAAAGGCCTGGACGGGCTCCCCGCCCTGGATGCCGAATGCCTGCTGGACCTGCAGGCCATCGGGGGACGCTAGGTCTGCCCCAGGCATCATTTCAGAAGACTTCAGGGAATATTGAGGTATTTATGGGTCTGCAGGGATACCCGCCACCGGGGGTGTGCCATGACATACTCCACAATGAGGGGGGTTACTTTCTCCCGGACACTCCATTCGGGTTGCAGGTATAAAATACAATCCTTCCCCACCTTGGCCGCCTGCTGCTCGGCAAATTTCAGGTCGTGCCGGTTGTAGACGATAACCTTGAGCTCATCCGCCTGCGGGTAGATCTCAGCCTTCGGGAGTTTGTTTTTCTTCGGCGAGAGGCAGATCCAGTCCCAGGTGCCGGTAAGGGGGTAGGCACCTGAGGTCTCAATGTGTGTCTTCAGGCCAAATGCCTTCAGGGCTTTGGTTAACGGTCCCATATCCCAGGTGAGGGGCTCTCCCCCCGTCACCACGATCGTATCCGAATACCGGGAGGCTTCTTCGGCAATTTGCTGTATGTCCGTGGGCGGATGTGTCTGCGCATTCCAGCTCTCCTTCACATCGCACCAGTGGCACCCCACATCGCAGCCCCCCACCCGGATGAAGTAGGCGGCCGTGCCTTTGTGGAACCCTTCTCCCTGTATGGTGTAAAAAGCTTCCATCAGGGGCAGCATCAGCCCCTGGTTCACTTTGTCCATGTCCACATTCGGTTTCATGGCGCAAAGATAGGGAATCGCGCACAGGGGGAGCTCGGGGAGGGGTAAAAACACCGCTTTAGTATTCGCCTGAATTCACCTATTTTTACGCCAAACTCTTTGGCATGAGCAAGCAGGAGGCATTCCGTGACCATATCGAAAAGGGCTATACATTCAAAGGGGACTCCATTACCCTGGGGGCCGCAATGCTGGATGGAATAACCGTTACAGGGGCCCATGTAAAGGTCCCGTTGAAAATGCTCAATCGGCATGGACTCATCGCCGGGGCCACAGGGACCGGGAAAACCAAATCCCTGCAGGTGCTGGCGGAAAACCTTTCCGAAAAAGGGATTCCCGTCCTGCTGATGGACCTGAAAGGAGACCTGAGCGGTTTGGCCCAGCCCAGCCCGGGACACCCGAAAATCGACGAGCGACATGCGCAGATCGGGCTTCCCTTTGAGCCCAAAAGTTTCCCCGTGGAAATGCTGACCCTTTCGGATCAGGATGGGGTCCGGCTCAGGGCCACGGTTTCGGAGTTCGGGCCGGTTTTGCTCTCGCGCATCCTGGATTTGTCCGACGTTCAGGCAGGCATTGTGGCAGTGATCTTCAAATACTGCGATGACAACAAGCTCCCGCTTCTGGACCTGAAGGACTTCAAAAAAGTCCTGCAATACGCCACAGGGGAGGGAAAACAGGAGTTCTCCAGGGAATACGGGCGGATCAGCACCTCCTCCACCGGTACCATCCTGCGCAAGGTCATCGAACTGGAGCAACAGGGGGCCGAGCTATTCTTTGGGGAAAAATCCTTTGATGTCAACGACCTTACGCGGATCGCCCCGGACGGCAGGGGGATGATCAATATCATTCGGCTCACCGACATCCAGGACCGCCCGAAACTCTTTTCGACCTTTATGCTGAGCCTGCTGGCAGAAATCTATAACACCTTTCCTGAACTGGGGGATCCCGAACAACCGGAACTGGTCCTGTTCATAGACGAGGCCCACCTGATTTTCAAGGAAGCTTCCGATGCCCTGCTGGACCAGATTGAAAGCATTGTAAAGCTGATCCGCTCCAAAGGAGTAGGTGTCTATTTTGTGACCCAGAACCCCACGGACGTACCCAATGAGGTCCTGGCACAGTTGGGACTCAAAGTACAGCACGCCCTGAGGGCCTTTACGGCCCGGGATCGGAAAGCCATAAAACTTACGGCCGAAAACTATCCGGAATCCGGGTATTACGACACCAAGGAGGTGCTGACGGCCCTGGGGATCGGAGAGGCCC
>JAWWDW010000240.1:0-4018 GCA_033719735.1 Robiginitalea sp.
TTCCAGGAACTGGCCCTGGAGGAACTCTATAAACTATTACAGCTTCGTTCCGATATTTTCGTAGTGGAACAGGAGTGTATTTTCCTGGACCTGGATGACAAAGATCAGAAGGCATTGCATGTGCTGGGATGGGAGGGAAGCGAATTAGTTGCTTATGCCCGGGTTTTTGGCCCCGGGGCATATTTTACTGAAGCGAGTATAGGACGGGTGGCCGTAAAAAAGGCCTTTCGGGGCAAAGGATTTGGAGTACAGCTTATGCAGGCCTCCATTCAGGCCATAGGAAAACGGTTTGGAACCCTGCACATAGCCCTGTCGGCCCAAAAATACCTGGAACGATTCTACAGGGACCTCGGTTTTATACCGGAGGGAAACGAGTACCTGGAAGATGGCATACCCCACCTGCGGATGGTCCTTAAGAAGGATCCCGAACGTTAATTAAAGGACAGGTTGGGGGCTCAGGTTATTTTGATAGGTTGCTTGTTCCCAAGGTTGAGCTCACTCAGCAGGGTATCGGTAAACTTATAGTGCCCGCGGAAGGTAATGATCCTGAAGCGGTTGGATTTCATCCTGCTGAGGGTGTCCAGAAACAACCATTTTGACTTTAACAGGGTGGGTTTTTCGGACTTCAGGCTGATATCGAAAAAGTATTTGATCCCATTTTTAGTGGCGGTTATATCTGGGGTCACCGCATTTCCGGAACTCTTTTTCAGATAGGATTTCGGCGTTTCATAGCCTTCCATATCCACCTTAATGTTGTTGAACCCCCGTGCTTCTAAATGTTCTACAGATTGCTGTAATACGTCCTGATTCTCTTGCTTTTCTATTTTGATCATACCTTGTAAGATACACCTTTTTACCAGATATCCAAAAAATGTACCCGGATTAACACTTTATTAATGAATTAAAAATCAAGGATTTATTCAAAGATCAACCGTCTTTCCAGTACGCACCGAGGTGTCTGCTGCAAGTACGATTTGCAAGCTGTGAACAGCATCTCGCAGGTGGTCGGTCAGGTCCAGGTCCTCCCGGATGGCGTTAAGGAAGAATTCCTGCTCCAGGCGACACAGTTCATCGTGGTCAGGTTCCGCTTCTATATGGACGTACGCATCTTTCTTTACGAATTGGCCCCTGGTGTCCAATGCACTGAAGTGCCTTTGTAGTGCACCTGTTTTGGTATGTCCCTCGATGTCATCTGAAGCGCCCCTGGGCGCATCGGAGATGGATACCGACCCTTCCGGCCCGATGACGTCTTTGATAAAAAATGCAGTCTCACTCATCATGGGGCCCCATCCCGCCTCGTACCACCCGACGGAACCATCTTCAAACCGAACCTGCAACTGGCCATAGTTGTACATGTCTTCGGAAATCTCATCCGAAAGCCTGGCCCCGATGGCGCTTACACTTACCGGCCGGGATTGGATCATCATGCACATGATGTCCACATAGTGTACCCCGCAGTCTACAATCGGAGACATGGATTTCATGAGTTGTTTGTGGGTATGCCATTGGGAACCGGAACTTTGCTGGTTCAGGTTCATGCGCATTACCAGTGGCTTTCCCAGGGTGCGCGCCAGCTCCACGAAGCGTGCCCAGGAAGGATGGACCCGCAAAATATACCCAACCACGAGCTTCAGGTGCTTGCTCGTGGCCAGGGAAACAAGCGCTGTGGCTTCCACTGTGGTCATGGCCAGCGGTTTTTCCACAAACACATGGCAACCTGCTTCCAGGGCCTCCCGAACAAGGCTGGCATGGGAATCCGGGTAGGTATTGATGGAGACCGCATTGACCCGGGATTTTTGAAGGGCCTCTGTGAGGCTGCCGAAGGTGGGATAACTTCCTAGTTCGCGGGAGAGGCGCTCACGGCTCTCAGGGTTTCGGCTTACCAACCCTGTAATTTCAAAGCCTTCCATACGGTGGTAGGCCCGTGCATGGCTGGCACCCATATTCCCGCATCCCACTACAACAATTCCAATTTTATCCATCAGTATTCAAGGCTGAAAGCGATTATCTTGTTTCCCTTCCGGGTGCCCAGTTTTTCACCTCCACAGGCCAGGGCAATGTATTGTTTTCCATCTACTTCGTACAGGGCGGGCGTTGCAAAGGCAGGTGCTGGAAGCTCATATTCCCAAAGGAGGGTGCCTGTATTTCGGTCAAAAGCCCTGAAATAGCCATCTTTCGTGGCTGCAATAAACAAAAGGCCGTTTTCGGTCACCACCGGACCCCCGTAATTTTCCGTCCCGGTGGGAAGTGAATCTTTGGTGCTTAGTCCCGGGGTATCGCCCAGGGGGATACTCCAAAGGTATTCCCCGGAATTCAGGTCGATGGCATGCAGGGTTCCCCAGGGGGGCGCAATAGCCGGATTTCCGTTGCTGTCCAGGAATTTGGTATAGCCCATAAACTGGTAAGGCAGTACAGGAGCATTCCCGTCGGTGTGGGTCACTTCTTGCTTATCCCCTTTTTCCGGGAAGCTTCCGGGAAATTCCGCTTCTTCGAGCAGGAAGGAGAGCAATTCTTTTTTCTCGGAAGCCCCAAGTTGGGGAAATGCGGGCATCATTCCCTTCCCGTTGGTAATCCGCTGCAGGATTTCGCTTTCGGAAAGGCGGGACCCGATATCGATCAGGGAGGGATACCCGCTGGCGGCGAGCCCTTCACGCCCGGCCTGGTGACACATCATACAGTACTTTCTGTAGATGCGTTCTCCCTGGGTGAGTTCCCCTTCAAAACTCGGGGTTTCCCGCATCTGCAGGATCCATGGCATCTCGTTGGAATTGACATAGAGGATGCCCTGCTCCGGATCGGCTCCAGCACCTCCCCATTCAGCCCCACCGTCAAAACCGGGCAACATCAGGACAGGCTCGAGCCCGGGAGGTGCAAACCGCCTTCTATCCAACTGCTGAAAGCGATGAAGCAGGGAATCCTCCCCCGGGGCGTACGGACTCAGATCGGCAGCGGTCAGGTCCTGGGACTGGCGCGCAAAAGGCCGGGGTTTTACAGGAACGGGCTGAAAGGGCCAGGCCTGTTCCCCGTAAAGAGAAGAGGCCGGAACTTTTTCTTCCCGGATCTCGAACAGGGGTTCCCCGGTCACCCGGTTGAAGACAAAGACATACCCCTGTTTGGTGACCTGGGCAACAGCCGGGACCAGCTTCCCATTCTGCCTGACATCGAGCAGGTTGGGGGGCGCAGGCGGGTCCCGGTCCCACAGGTCGTGGTGTGTGAATTGAAAATGCCAGAGGCGCTTTCCGGTATTGGCATCCAGGGCCAGGAGACAGTCGGAAAACAGGTTCATTCCTTTTCGGATCCCACCATAGAAATCAGGGGCTGCAGACCCGGTGGGCACATAGAGGATTTCACGTTCCGGATCCAGGGCCATGCCCGCCCAGTTGTTGGCCGCACCCACCTGTTCATTCAAATACGTAGCGGGGTTTTCCCAGCTCCCATAGCCGACTTCCGCAGGATGGGGAATGGTGTGGAAAACCCATTCCAGTTCCCCGGTCCGCACGTTAAAAGCCATGATGTCCCCCGGAGCAGCCCCGACGCTTTCAGCGACCCGCAGCGGCATGATGATCAGGTCCTTGAAGATGGTTCCAGGGGTATTCGAGATCACAAACTTGTTGCGGGCAGCCTCAGGCATGGATGCCCTCAGGTCTATTTTTCCCCCCGCTCCGAAGGTCGGGATGGGCTTTCCGGTCAGGGCGTCCAGGCACCAAAGGTCGGACCCCAGGGTGTAGAGGATGCGTTTGTCTTCATCCGCTTCCCAGTAGGCTACCCCCCTGCTGGTGGAGTGGTATACCTTGAGGGAATCCCCGAAGATCCAGATCCGCTCCCCCGTCCTGGCGTCGAGGGCAAAAGCCCGCAGGGCCGCAGAGACCCCATACAGCACACTGTCCACAACGATGGGGTTCATCTGCATCTGTCCGTAATCCGGGAGTTCGTGTTCCCACACTACTGAAAGCCCGTCCACATTTTCTGGCGTAAACGCCCCCAGCCTGCTGAAGTGGGTTCGGCCCGGATCTCCCAA
>JAWWDW010000241.1:0-4017 GCA_033719735.1 Robiginitalea sp.
AAACTCCTGGCAATGAAAATAGTAGTTGCTGATCCTTCCCACATAAAATACGCACAGGTCATTTGCGATACCATCGCGGATTCTGCAAAGGTCCGGGGCACCGGTATTGCCAAGAGGACCCCGGATTATATCATCAAGCGGGTTAAGAATGGAAACGCCGTGATCGCCCTGGACGGGGATAGGTTTGCGGGCTTCTGTTACATAGAGGTATGGGGACACCAGAAATTCGTGGCGAATTCCGGGCTGATCGTACACCCGGATTACCGGCACCAGGGACTGGCCAAAAAAATCAAAAAGGCCATCTTTGACCTCTCGCGCCAAAAATTCCCGGACGCCAAGATCTTTGGGATCACCACGGGGCTGGCGGTTATGAAGATCAATTCCGAGCTGGGATACCGCCCCGTCACCTTCTCGGAACTCACGGATGACCCGCAATTCTGGAAGGGCTGTCAGACCTGCAAGAATTTTGATATCCTCACCCGAACCGAACGCAAAATGTGCCTCTGTACCGGCATGCTCTTCGACCCGGCAGAGGCTCTTCCGAAAAGCCCTGAGACAATGGATAAAAAATCGTTTGAACGCCTGTGGAGGATCAAACAGAAACTCCCATTTAAAAAGAAGAAATCATGAAAAAACTCGTACTGGCCTACAGCGGTGGCCTGGATACTTCCTATTGTGCCCATTACCTATCCAGAGAGGAGGGCTATGAGGTGCACGCCGTTACGGTCAACACCGGGGGGTTCTCCCCTGAGGAGCTCAACTCCATCCGCGAGCGGGCCCTGGAACTGGGTGCCCACACCTATAAAGCCATCGATGCGGTGGAGGTCTTCTACGACTCCGTGGTCAAATACCTGATCTTTGGCAATGTTTTGCGAAACAACACCTATCCGTTGTCGGTGAGTGCAGAACGCATCGTTCAGGCCCTGGAAATCGCAAAATACGCCCGGTCCGTGGGGGCTAGCCATATTGCCCACGGCAGTACGGGCGCCGGCAATGACCAGGTCCGCTTCGATATGATCTTCCAGATCATGGCACCGGAAATCGAGATCCTCACCCCCATCCGGGACGGCAAACTATCGAGGGAAGAAGAGATCGCCTATCTGCAGAAAGCCGGTATCCCCTACTCCTGGGAAAAAGCGAAATACTCCATCAACAAAGGCCTTTGGGGCACTTCCGTCGGCGGGGATGAAACCCTGGGGTCCCGAAAGCCACTGCCAGATCATGCCTATCCCAGCCAATTGGAGCAACAAACCCCCAGGACCGTGGTTCTGGAATTCGATAAGGGGGAAATCAGTGCTGTAGATGGCGAGAAAGACACCCCGGTTGCCAACATCCAAAAACTGGATGCGCTGGCCTCGGCATATGCCATTGGCAGGGATATCCATGTGGGAGATACAATTATCGGGATCAAGGGCCGGGTGGGCTTTGAAGCTGCCGGCCCCCTGATTTTGCTCAAGGCCCATCACCTCCTTGAAAAACACACCCTCAGCAAATGGCAGCAATACCAGAAGGAACAACTGGGGAGTTTCTACGGTATGCTCCTCCACGAAGGGCAGTTCCTGGACGAGGTCATGCGGAATGTCGAGCGTTTCCTGGAGGACACCCAGCGTTATGTGAGTGGAAAGGTCTTTGTGCGCCTGCATCCCTATCGCTTTGAGCTCGAAGGCATCGAATCGGAGTTCGACCTGATGGATGCCGCCTTCGGCAGCTATGGGG
The DNA here is from genome assembly GCA_033719735.1 of Robiginitalea sp. Lineage (GTDB taxonomy): Bacteria > Bacteroidota > Bacteroidia > Flavobacteriales > Flavobacteriaceae > Robiginitalea. The sequence goes on from JAWWDW010000241.1 coordinate 1,717, forward strand.
AAATGAACAAGGGGTGGACCGCCGCAGATGCCCGTGGCTTCATTAAGATCCTGTCGAATTCGGGCCGAATCGCCTATCAAGTCCATCAACAGAAATGATCCGAACAGGTGTCATAGGGGGTTCCGGATATACAGGGGGCGAGCTCATCCGGATTTTGCTGGGCCATCCGGGGGTTCGGCTGGAATTTGTATTCAGTAGTACCCGTGCCGGCAGGCCCCTCCACCAGGCCCACCCCGACCTGCTCGGGCGCACGGAATTGTGTTTCACCGACCAGCCAGACCTGGAGGTAGACGCCGTCTTTCTCTGCCTCGGACACGGGAATTCGGGGAAGTTCCTCTCCAAATGGGCGTTCGGCAAAGCCACGCGGGTAATTGACCTCAGCAATGAATTCCGCCTGGAGGACCACAGGTCTTTCCGGGACCGGGACTTTGTGTACGGATTGCCCGAATACCAGAAGGCGGCTATCCGGGAGGCGAGGAACATTGCCAACCCGGGCTGTTTTGCCACGGCCCTGCAGTTGGCCCTGCTGCCTCTGGCATCAAAGGGAATGCTCAGCGATCGTGTACATGTGAATGCCATCACAGGCAGTACCGGGGCCGGGGCCGGCCTGTCGGAGACCACCCATTTCAGCTGGCGCAACAACAACCTGTCGTGGTATAAACCCTTTACCCACCAGCATCTGGGGGAAGTCCTGCAAAGCCTGGAAGCCCTTCAGCAGGAAAGGCCGGAACTCCTGTTCCTGCCGCTACGTGGAAATTTCAGCCGGGGCATCTTTGCCACGGCATATACCCGTTTTGACGGAAGCCTGGAGGAGGCAAAAGCCCTGTATGCCACCTATTACCAGGACGCCAGGTTCACCATGTTGACGGACCAACCACCCACCCTGAAGCAGGTGGTAAATACCAATGCGGCCCACCTGCACCTCCATAAACACGAGCAGGTTTTGCTGGTCACCTCAGTGATCGACAACCTTTTGAAAGGGGCTTCGGGACAGGCGGTACAGAACATGAACCTGATGTTCGGGCTCCCGGAGGATACCGGGCTGCAACTCAAAGGAATCGGATTTTGACGAAATAAAAGCTCAAACCAATGAAAATAGCCATCATAGGGGCCGGTAACCTCGGCCTTTCCATAGCAACAGGCATTCTCCACAGCGGTGGGGCCACCAGCATGTACCTCACCCGGCGGCACCTGGATGCCCTGAAGGAATTCGAGGCATACGAAAATGTGACGGTCTCGACGGACAACCGGAAAGCGGTCGCGGAGTCGGACGTCCTCATCTTTGCCGTGCAACCGGTGCATTTTGCTTCCATCCTGGATTCAGTTCAGGACCTGCTTCACGAGAATCACGTGCTGATCTCAACCATTACCGGGTTCAGCCTGTCCAGTATGGAAGCCATCGTGGGAAGCAAGCGGTATCTCATCCGGGCTATGCCCAATACGGCGATTTCCGTGGGGCGTTCCATGACCTGCCTCTGCAGCAACGAAGCCGGCAAAAAACGCATTGATCTCGCCGAGGCCATTTTCAACCGGATGGGGCATTCCATGGTCATCCCGGAAACCCAGATGCAGGCTGCCACGGTGATCTGTGCCAGCGGCATTGCCTTCTGGATGCGCCTGATCCGGGCTACCACCCAGGGAGCCATCCAATTGGGCTTCGATGCCCGGGAGGCCCAGGAACTGGCCATGCACACCTGCAGGGGCGCAGCCGAACTGCTGGTCAACTCCGGACGGCACCCTGAGGAAGAAATCGACCGGGTCACCACCCCGATGGGATGTACCATTGAAGGGCTGAATGAAATGGAACACCAGGGCCTGAGTTCTTCCCTGATCCGGGGCATCATCTCCTCCTTTGACAAAATTTCGCAAATCAGAAAAGGCTGACCCATGGACCTGTTTGAGGTATATCCCCTGTTCGACATCACCCCGGTAAAGGCTGAAGGGTACTGGATTACGGATAAAAAAGGGGACCGCTACCTGGATCTCTACGGGGGGCACGCCGTGATCTCCATCGGGCACTCCCACCCTGCTTTTGTCAAACGCCTGGAGGAGCAACTGCACCGGATCGCCTTTTACAGCAATGCGGTGCACAACCCCCTGCAGGAAGCCCTGGCCGAAAAACTTGGCAGGGCCAGCGGCCTTGAAGACTACCACCTTTTCCTCTGTAATTCCGGGGCGGAGGCCAATGAAAACGCCCTGAAACTGGCATCTTTTCAAACGGGCAACCATCGGGTCATCGCCTTTGAAAACAGTTTCCACGGCCGTACTTCAGCCGCTGTGGCAGCTACGGACAACCCGGCT
>JAWWDW010000242.1:0-4011 GCA_033719735.1 Robiginitalea sp.
AAGCTTGGTGAGGGTGGCACCCCCAACCTTCGTATCCTCCGCTACCTGATTCAGACGCTCCTCGGTCAGGAATTCAGACACTTTGATGCTGTTTCGGGTGGCATGCCGGGTAAGGGGCACCATGCCCTTGTCGCTATGGCCTCCTATTACCATGCCATCCACATCGGAAATCGGGGCTTGCAGGGCTTCTGCCAGACGGTATTTAAAGCGGGCGCTGTCAAGGGCTCCGCCCATTCCGATAATGCGGTTCCTTGGGAGCCCTGTGGTTTTGTGTACCAGGTACGTCATGGTATCCATGGGGTTGCTCACTACGATGACGATGGCCTCGGGAGAATGCTCCAGCAGGCTGGCGGATACGGTCTTCACGATGCCGGCGTTGATGCCGATGAGTTCTTCCCGGGTCATTCCTGGTTTACGCGGTATTCCCGAAGTGATCACTACGATATCACTGCCGGCGGTTTTGGAATAGTCATTGGTGGAACCGGTTATGCGGGTATCAAAACCGTTCAGGGAGGCGCATTGCATCAGGTCCATTGCCTTGCCCTCGGCAACTCCCTCCTTGATATCAAGCAGGACGACTTCCGATGCAAAATTCTTGATAGCAATGTACTCTGCGCAGCTGGCGCCAACGGCCCCTGCACCTACGATGGTAACTTTCATACAGATAGATTTTGTCGGGTTTTCAAGAGCCCAAAAATAGGCAAAATACCGCTAAAAACCACGGCTTACAGGGCTGTTTAGGAAAAAGGAATCCAGGACCCCGCAGTGTTTGTGAAATGTTAAAAAAAACAGTCGTACATCGATTTATCTGACCTCTGGGCGGTCATACGTCGAAAAATAACAATACGACAATCCAACCCCCCGTTGCCCCTTTAGACCCAATCAAAACACCAGCTTATGCGACGATTATCTACCCTGTTCTTCATAGTGGTGATGACTGCCCTGAGCAGTTGTTCAGAAGTCCCTGAAAACAACGATCCCGTGATCGGCATCTGGGGCCAGACCCAGGCCCCTGAAGATACCAGTGCCAAGCATATGGAGCGTGTGGAATGGATTTTTAACGATGCGTTCCTGGGCCGCTACCATGTGTACCAGGGAGATGAGCTGGTAGTGCAGACCGATTTTCAGTGGAACCAACGCGGAGGGGTGTATACCATCCAGTATCCGGGGCTGAAAAAAGTGGAAGACGTGGTCAAGATCAAAGAGAATCAGGAAGGTGTCATGCTGGTGGACCTGGGTGGCAACGTCCTGGCCTTCCGAGAGTAATCCCTGTTTATGTACCCTCATATTTCAGGACAGCCGTACGCATAGTGCGGCTGTTTTTTTTGACCCTGAATAAAAAACCCCGGCTGGCTGGCCGGGGTTTTTCGTATGAAACAGCTAATTCTATGCGTCTATATTCGCATAGACGGCATTGCGCTCGATAAAGTCCCGCCTGGGCGGTACCTCATCTCCCATAAGCATGGAGAAGATCCGGTCAGATTCGGTGGCATTTTCAATAGTTACCTGTCGCAGGGTTCTGTTTTCAGGATTCATGGTAGTCTCCCAAAGTTGTTCGGCATTCATCTCCCCAAGACCCTTGTAGCGTTGAATGCCCACTCCGGAATTCCCGAATTCCCTGGTGATTTCATCCCGTTCCTTGTCGTTCCAGGCATAGCGCCTTTTGCTACCCTTTTTGACCAGGTACAGGGGTGGGGTGGCGATATAGACATGTCCGTTTTCGATCAGCTCGCGCATGTAGCGGAAGAAGAACGTCAGGATCAGGGTTTCGATATGGCTGCCGTCCACATCGGCATCACACATGATGACAATTTTGTGGTATCGCAACTTTTCCAGGTTGAGGGCCTTGCTGTCCTCTTCGCTACCGATGGTCACCCCCAGGGCCGTATAGATGTTTTTGATCTCCTCGTTTTCGAAGACCTTATGCTGCATGGCCTTCTCCACGTTCAGGATCTTCCCCCTCAGGGGCAGGATGGCCTGGAAATTCCGGTCCCGTCCCATTTTGGCCGTACCCCCGGCCGAATCTCCCTCGACCAGGAACAATTCACAGCGCTGCGGGTCCTGTTCGGAACAATCCGCCAGCTTTCCGGGCAACCCACCCCCGGACATCGGGTTTTTCCGCTGTACCAGTTCGCGGGCCTTGGCAGCAGCGTGCCTTGCCTGGGCGGCCAGAATCACTTTCTGGACGATGACCTTCGCATCATCCGGGTGTTCTTCCAGGTAATTGGTCAGCATTTCGGATACCGCCTGGCTGACGGCTGAGGAAACTTCCCTGTTCCCGAGCTTCGTCTTGGTCTGTCCTTCAAACTGGGGCTCGGCTACCTTTACCGAGACGATGGCGGTCAGTCCCTCCCGGAAATCATCCCCCGACACTTCGAATTTCACCTTATCCAGCATCCCGGAGTTGTCGGCGTATTTCTTCAGGGTGGTTGTAAGTCCCCTTCGAAAGCCGGAGAGGTGGGTCCCCCCCTCATGGGTGTTGATGTTGTTGACGTAGGAGTGCAGGTTCTCCGTGTAGGAGTTGTTGTAAATCATCGCCACCTCTACGGGGATGTCGTTCTTTTCCCCTTCCATGGAAATCACGCCCTGTATCAGCGGTTCCCGGTTGCCGTCCAGAAAACGGATAAATTCCTTCAGGCCTTCCTCCGAATGGAAGGTCTCCCCGAGGAAATTCCCATCCTTGTCCTTTTCTCGCCGGTCCTGGATCGAAATGGTGATCCCCTTGTTCAGGTACGCCAGTTCGCGCATACGGTTGGCGAGGGTATCATAGCTATAGACGATGGATTCCTTGAAAATCTGTACATCCGGATGGAAGGTGACGATGGTCCCTGTTTTGTCAGAATCCCCGATGCTCTTGACCGGATAGAGGGTCCTCCCCCTTTCGTATTCCTGTTCCCAGACCTTTCCTTCCCTGTGGACGGTTGCTTTCAGGTGGTCGGACAGGGCGTTCACCACAGAAACCCCAACACCGTGGAGTCCTCCGGATACTTTGTAGGAATCCTTGTCGAACTTACCCCCGGCACCGATCTTGGTCATCACCACTTCCAGGGCGGAAACGCCTTCCTTTTTATGCAGGCCCACGGGTATCCCGCGGCCATTGTCCTCGACGGTTATGGAATTGTCTTCATTGATGGTCACGGAAATCCGGTCGCAATGGCCTCCCATGGCCTCATCGATCGAGTTATCCACCACCTCATAGACCAGGTGGTGCAACCCCCGGACCCCTACATCTCCGATATACATGGAGGGGCGCATCCGGACGTGTTCAATGCCCTCCAGGGCCTGAATACTGTCCGCTGAATACCCCTTGTTTTTTGCTTCTTCGCTCATTCCTTTTTAAGGTTGTTTTTCCTGTAATTTCACAATCCCACAAATATAGGAAAAACCCCTTCAAAACCGCGGTTTTTAGGAGGTTCAGCGTTTTTAAGTTATCAACAATATTTGTGGAAAATTCAGCGGTAAACTGCATTAAAAAAGCGCTGCCGATGCAACGCTTCTTTTTTTTCGTAATTCAGGTTTCCGAAAGTACCTGGAATATCCAACCGGATCACTTCACATAGGCGGCCTCATGCACCCTTGCCACGGCCCGCCCGGAAGGATCGTTCATATTCCGGAAGGCCTCATCCCATTCCAGGGCGGTTTTGGTGCTGCAGGCCACGGAAGGTTCCTGGGGTACACTCCGGGCAGCAGCATCGCTGGGGAAATGCGATTCAAAAATACTGCGGTAGTAGTACTCCTCCTTGGTTGTGGGGGTTTGAATCGGGAACCGGAACCCGGCATTGGCGAGTTGTTCGTCGCTCACCTTTTCCTCCACCACGGCTTTCAGCGTATCGATCCAGCTGTAACCCACCCCATCCGAAAACTGTTCCTTTTGGCGCCATGCCACGGATGCCGGGAGATAGTCTTCAAAAGCCTTCCGGACCACCCACTTCTCCATCCGCTCCCCGTCGATCATTTTGTCATTGGGGTTGATGCGCATGGCCACATCCATAAATTCCTTATCCAAAAAGG
>JAWWDW010000243.1:0-3994 GCA_033719735.1 Robiginitalea sp.
GGTATGAAGCTGATCATGGACCAGGTGGTGAACCACTGCGGACTTTCACACTGGTGGATGCAGGACCTGCCCTTCCCGGACTGGATCCATTACCAGCAGGACTATCTCGCTGGAAAGCCCTTTACGGTAACCAACCACCGCAGGACCGTAAACCAGGACCCTTATGCATCCCGGGCGGACCAGGAGCTGATGAACCAGGGTTGGTTCGTCCCTTCCATGCCGGACCTGAACCAGGGGAACCCGTTCCTGGCGACCTATTTGATACAGAACAGCATCTGGTGGGTGGAAACCCTTCAGCTGGGAGGGATCCGGCAGGATACGTATCCCTACCCCGATAAGGGGTTTATGGCGGACTGGGCGCGGGCCATCATGGAGGAGTACCCCAATTTCAGTATCGTCGGGGAGGAATGGAGCTACAATCCCCTGCTGGTGGGATACTGGCAGCATGGGGCCCACAACCGGGATGCCTACCAGTCCTACTTGAAATCCACCATGGATTTTCCCTTGCAAAAAGCTTTGGTCAAAGCATTGAGGAGCGAAGAACAATGGGATAGTGGCCTCAATGTCTTATACGAGGCCCTTGCCAATGATTTTAACTACCCGCGCCCTTCGGACTTGCTGTTTTTCGGGGACAACCACGACATGGACCGCCTGTTCACCCAGTTGGGGGAATCGGTCCCCCTGATGGAGATGGCACTGGCATTTATCCTGACCACCCCCCGTATTCCCCAGGTGTACTACGGGACAGAGCTTTTAATGCAGAATTCGGACAAACCCGGGGATCACGGCAGGATCCGCACGGACTTTCCCGGAGGCTGGAAAGGGGACACCAAAAACGGGTTTACCGGGGAAGGCCTTGATGCGTCGGAGGTTCAAATGCAGGAGTATCTCCGGAAGGTCCTCGCGTTCAGGAAGCAGAGCCAGGCGCTTCAAAAAGGAAGCCTGATCCATTTTGCCCCCGAAGAGGGCATTTACCTCCTGTCCCGCTCGGAGGGGGAGGAGACCGTCGTGGTGATCCTCAACAAGAACCCGGGACCCACCACCCTTTCCCTCCAGCGCTTTGAAGAGCTGGGGTTGGAGGGGGCGACCTTAAAGAACATCCTGACCGATGAAAAATTACGCTGGTCGGAACGTGTAAGGCTGGAAGGCCCGGGAGCTGTTATATTTACAACCCTGTAAGGAACCAACATGAAAACCATCCATATTGTTTCGCTGGCGGCTCTTTTCCTTTTTGCCTGCGGCCCTGAAAAAGAAAAACCAGAGGAAGAAGTGAAGGCATCTCATATGAAGACATCCCGAAAAAAAGTCGTTTATCAGGTATTTACCCGATTGTTTGGCAATACGAACACCACCAACACACCCTGGGGCACCCTTCAGGAGAACGGGGTCGGAAAATTTGCGGACTTCACTCCCAGTGCCCTGGAAGAAATCAGGAACCTGGGGGTTACCCATATTTGGTATACGGGGGTTCCCCATCACGCCCTGGTCACCGATTACAGGGCGCATGGAATTACCCAGGACGATCCGGATGTGGTAAAGGGCCGGGCGGGTTCTCCCTACGCCGTTAAAGACTACTACAACGTCAATCCGGATTTGGCCCTGGATCCTGAAAACCGACTGGAGGAATTTCGGGCCCTGGTGCAACGATCCCATCAGGCGGGCCTGAAGGTGCTGATCGATATTGTTCCCAACCACGTGGCGCGTAATTACGAAGGGGCATCGACCCCGCCCTCCAGTTCGCCTTTTGGGGCCGGGGACGATACCAGTGTGGCCTATTCCAGACAGAATGATTTTTACTACATCCCCGGGGAAGCCTTTCGGGTCCCGCAGTGGCGGGATGGATACCAGCCCCTGGGGGGATTACCCCATCCGCTGGCCGACCATTCCTTCGATGAGGACCCGGCCAAATGGACGGGTAATGGATCGCGCCTCGCTCAGCCGGATATGAACGACTGGTATGAAACCGTAAAGCTCAACTACGGGGTTCGGCCAGACGGGAGCCATGATTTTGAGGCCCTTCCAGATGCCTACGGGCAAATGGAATACGCCGCGCATTACGAATTCTGGAAAGACAAGGATGTTCCGGGGACCTGGGAGAAGTTCCGGGATATCGTTTTGTACTGGCTCGATTTTGGGGTGGATGGTTTCCGGTACGATATGGCCGAGATGGTACCCGTGGAATTCTGGAGCTACCTGAATTCCCATATCAAAATGAAGAACCCGGATGCTTTCCTGCTTGCAGAGGTCTATAACCCGGACCTGTACCGGACGTATATCCACAAAGGAAAGATGGACTACCTCTACGATAAGGTGGAACTCTACGACAGCCTCAAACACATTATGAAGGGATATGGCTGGACGGACCATATCCCCGTGGTTCAAAAGGGCCTCATGGACATCGAGCACCACATGCTCCACTTTCTGGAAAACCACGACGAGCAGCGCATCGCCAGCCCGGAATTTGCCGGGGATGCGGAAAAGGGAAAACCCGCTATGGTGGTCTCTGCCACTTTGAGCACATCCCCCACCATGATCTATTTCGGGCAGGAGGTGGGAGAGCCGGGTGCCGAAGATGCAGGATTCGGGAAACCTTCCCGCACATCGATCTTTGACTATATAGGGGTCCCCCACCACCAGCGGTGGATGAACGACAAGAAATTTGATGGAGGTGCTTCCCTCCCCGGGGAGCAGGCACTGCGTGATTTTTACCGGAGGTTGCTGAATTTTGTGATTCAAAGCGAGGCGCTGATGGGCGGGTACGAGGACCTCCATTATTTCAACAAGGAACACACGCCAACCTATGATCACCGGGTATATTCCTTTGCCCGATGGTCCGAAGGGGAACGCCTGGTGATCCTGAGCAACTTCGATTCGGAGCAATCGTATGAATTCGAGCTGAAAGTGCCCGAGCACCTCATTTCAGCCTGGGGCCTGGGGGAAGGTGACCATCCGATGGAAGAAATGTTGTACGGGGAGCAAAACCCTGTTTTGCGGGTGTCCAACGGACACGGGCAGATCCCCCTGAAGGTGCAGCCCCTGGAGTCATTCATCCTCAGAGTCAAATAGAAGCAGCTGTAACCCCGAACGGAAGTTCCCCGGTTTTTTGAACGTGGGTCCTCCGAAGGGAGCGTATTTCTGGAAACCGTATTTTAGTATAAAAAAATATCGAAGATGCGATCATACATTGGCCTTGTTTTAATGCTGAGTGTTTTTATGAGTAGTTGTACCACCTCTGAAAGTGAACCCCTTATCATTGGACACCGGGGGGCTATGGGATATGAGACCGAAAACACCCTCGCTTCCATTGAGAAAGCCCTCGAGCTGGGGGTTGATATGATTGAAGTGGATGTGTTCCAGATCCAGAGCGGGGAGATTGCGGTTTTCCACGACGAACGCGTGGAACGCCTGACCAATGGGGCAGGCTCCATAGAAGAGTACAACTATTTCGACATGAAGCGCCTGACCCTGGATGGGGGGCACAGAATCCCGATCCTGCAGGATGTTCTGAAACTGGTGGACCACAAGGTCCCCATGAATATTGAATTAAAAGGAAAGGGGACTGCCGGCAACATCCACAAAATCGTCTCTTTTTATACTGACAAGCGAGGCTGGGAGCCCGGGCAATTCCTGATTTCCAGCTTTGACTGGGATGAGCTCGGGGAGTACCGCAAACTCGACTCCACGGGACGTATTGCCGTCCTTACAGAAGGGGATCCCCTTGAAGCCCTCGAAGTGGCTGCAGAACTAAAGGCTGAAGCGATCAACCCTCATTACACCCAATTGAATGCTGAAAACGTGGCGCAGATCCACGAGGCCGGATACAAGGTATATACCTGGACGGTAAATGATCCATCGGAATTCCAAAGATTGGTTTCTATAGGCGTGGACGGGGTTTTTTCCGATTTTCCCGACAGGATGCGTTAATCGCGCCGCTGATTTGGCCTGCCGGGTTTGGTGCCACAGGCGCCATCAGGACAGCCAGAGGGACATTAAA
>JAWWDW010000244.1:0-3991 GCA_033719735.1 Robiginitalea sp.
CATTTCAGGGCGGGGTTCTTCCCTCCATTTCCTGTTCCGGCCAGGGGTTTGTTATTCCACGTATGCCTCAGGCGCCTGGCGGAAAGGCCCCAGCTGCTCGAAAGCCCGGGCCATCCTGATTTGGTCAGGGATCTGGAAGGGGTGTACGATAAAGGTAAGGCCAACGGGCTCGCCGCTATCGCGGTATCCCATAGGCACGGTCAGGGCCGGGTATCTGGCCACGGCCGCATAGCCCGCATGGCGGTTGTTGACGGAAAGGATGGCATCCAGCTGGTGTTCGTCCCAGGCGGCATCCAGGTAGTCACGCCCGGCCTTTTTCAGGGAATTCCGGATTTCACTATGCTGCTCTTCTCCGGTGGTGTCCGCCAGGATTCCTTCAAAAATGCCTTGTCCGTAGGGGACCCGCAGAAGCGAGTCTTCCCTGTTGAATGCGACCACATCCGCCACCGAACGAACGGCCACAGCATTGGTGTCCCGAATTTGTGTGCTGAGGTAGGCGGGAAGGTCCTCCTTCATATCCATATTGAGCAGGGTCAGGAACCCTTCCAGTTCCACTTCAGGGGGAGTAAATTCGATCACGACGGCCCCGGCTTTTCGCAGCCGTTCGGCCGTGGCGCGGTAGAGGGAATCCGATTCCAGCAGGGGTTTGAACATCCCCAGGCGTTTACCCCTCAGGCTCGCCCCGTCAGGGCGGTACCAGCCCTCTTCCCAACTGACCTTAAAGGCAGCCCAGTCGGTCATATCGTATCCCATCATGGCATCCAGGAGGATTCCGGCATCCGTTACATTGCGGGTCATGGGGCCGGGCGTATCCAGGGTCCCGGATATCGGGACGATACCGGTACGGCTCAGCAGACCCACCGTGGGCTTCAGGCCCACAATGGAATTTTGGCTGGAGGGAGAAAGAATGGAGCCCGAGGTTTCCGTACCCACGGCTGCCATTGCATACCCGGCAGCCATGGCCGTACCACTGCCCGAACTGGAACCTCCAGTCTCGAATACCCTGCGCCCGTAGGGGTTCAGGGTCTGCCCGCCAACGGCACTGTAGCCTACCGGACACCCACGGCAGAGGTAATAGGCCCATTCGCTCAGATTCACCTTTCCCATGATTAGCGCTCCCTTTTCCTTCAGCCGCTCGACGATAAAGGCATCCCCGGTCTGGTTCCCCATCAGGGCAATGGCCCCTGCCGTGGTGGGCATCTCTTCCGTATTGATATTGTCTTTCAGCAGCACCGGCATCCCAAAGATCGGGTGGCGGTCCGCGTCCGGATTTGCCTCAAGTGTGGCATCACACGCCCGGGCCTGCTCTATGAGCTTTGGATTCAGTGCAATAATGGTGTTCAGCGTCGTGTTGTTGTCCAGTTCGTATTTGTAGATCCGGTAGAGGAAAAATCGCGTGAGGTCTTCATAGCTGAAGGTTCCGTTTCGGATGTGCTCCTGCACCACCGGGATGGATTGTTCCAGGATCAGTGGTTTTAGGCGGGCATATTCGGCTTCCGTCATCTTTTGTACCTCCGGATAGAGCGGTTGGAATACCTCATTTTTATCGAGCACCCTGGATTGGATGAGCTTGTAGCGCATCCGGGGGTTCGGATGGTCCACATTGGCGGCCACCTCCTGGGAATCGTCATAGGAAGTCCAGAGAGCCCCGGAAACCTCGGGGGGCGCAGGCACGGTGGCCGCTGGCGGCAGCTCTTCGGAAGCCGGCGCTTCGGTATCCGACGAGGTTCCCGAGGTGAATTGTTTGCAGCCCCCGGCCAGGAGGAGGGTCACGGCCAGCAGCCAAGGTGTTGGAATACTTTGGAGGTTGCGCTTGAAATGTTGGATCATGTTAAGCAGTTTATGTAGTTTATAACTCCTTCCCTGAAAGGGCTGGCATTTTTAAAGCATTGTCCGGGGGCCGGTACAAACCTCAGGGCCTGTCAGGGCACCTTAGCGGGACTGGCTGAAAAAGGAGTCCACAAATTCGAACTTATTGAAAACCTGCAGGTCTTCGATCCCCTCTCCCACCCCAATATATTTCACGGGAATCCGGAACTGGTCTGAAATACCGATTACCACCCCGCCCTTTGCGGTACCGTCCAGTTTTGTCACGGCCAGGGAGGTCACCTCGGTGGCCTTGGTAAACTGCCGGGCCTGTTCAAAGGCATTCTGTCCGGTGGACCCGTCCAAAACGAGCAATACCTCGTGGGGGGCCTCCGGGATCACTTTCTGCATGACCCTTTTTACCTTGCTGAGCTCATTCATCAGGTTCACCTTGTTGTGGAGCCGGCCTGCTGTATCGATCAGGACCACATCAGCTTCCTGCGTGAGTGCAGAACTCAGGGTATCATAAGCTACCGAAGCCGGGTCGCTTCCCATTTTCTGTTTAACCAGGGGGACTCCCACCCGGTCTGCCCAGATCTGCAACTGGTCGATGGCGGCTGCCCGAAAGGTGTCAGCCGCCCCCAGGACCACCTTCTTTCCCTGCTTGTGGAACTGATAGGCCAGCTTTCCAATGGTGGTTGTTTTGCCCACCCCGTTAACACCCACGACCATGATCACATAAGGTCCCCCGGATTCAGGCACCGTGAATTCGGTTGCGTTTCCCGTATGGGTCTCGGCCAGCAATCCGGCGATTTCCTCCCGTAAAATCTGGTCCAGTTCGTCGGTGCCAACGTATTTGTCACGGGAGACCCGCGCTTCGATCCGCTCGATGATCTTCAGGGTGGTATCCACCCCCACGTCCGAGGTGACCAGCACTTCCTCAAGGTCATCGAGCACCTCATCATCGACGCGGGATTTACCCACCACCGCCTTGCTGAGCTTGGAAAAAAAACTGGTTTTTGACTTCTCAAGCCCCTTGTCCAGGGTTTCTTTTTTATCGGAAGAAAATAACTTCTTGAACAGACTCATAGGGAAAAGCGTAATAGCGCAAATATAGCATATTAAAGTGTTTGGACCCCTTCCTGGGGGCTCCGTCCCCTGAAACCACAAAAAAAGCCGCTTTCTCGAAAGAAAGCGGCTTGGTATCTATTCGTAAGGCCAGCCTATTTCTTGGACAGCCAGTCGTTTACCATTTCAGGGGGCATTACCGACTCCACAAAAGTATAAGCCCCGGATTTTGGCGATTTTACCATCTTGATAGCTTTGGTCAATCGCTTTGAGCTGGATTGTAGGGTTGCAACCGTTTTCTTTGCCATGATTTCTTATTTTATCTCTTTATGTACGGTCATTCGTTTCAGGATGGGGTTGTACTTTTTCAATTCCATCCTGTCAGGAGAGTTCTTCTTATTCTTGGTAGTGATGTACCGCGAAGTTCCGGGCATCCCGGATTCCTTGTGCTCGGTGCACTCCAGGATCACCTGTACTCTGTTGCCTTTCTTTGCCATGGTGCAGTCGCTTTAGCAGATTACTTGTTGAGAATCCCTTTTTCTCTGGCTTCCTTCAAAACTGCCGAAATCCCGTTCTTGTTGATCGCTTTCAGCGCCCGTGTGGACACACGCAGGGTAATCCAACGATCTTCCTCCGGGATGTAAAACCTCTTTTTGGTCAGGTTTACATCGAAACGCCTCCGTGTCTTGTTGATCGAAAAGGAGACATTGTTTCCGAACATTGCTTTCTTACCGGTAATTTCGCAGACTTTTGACATTGCGCTCGTATTACTTGATTCAAAACAGGGTGCAAATTTACGTCATTTTTACCGTACCCCCAAACTTCTTTTTCAGAATTTTAGGATTTCCTGTTGCAACATTTCCAGGGCCTTGTGGACCGACTTTTGGACGATCCGCTCCCGGTGATTCCCCATGGTAAATTCACGGGCATAGGAGCCCTGCGGTCCTGCAATTGCGATATATACGCGTCCGACCGGGGCGTCGGAATCGCCCTTTGTGGGACCGGCATTTCCCGTAGTGGCGACGCCGAAGTCCGCCTTGAGCATGGCGCGAACGTTTTCAGCCATCGCCCGGGCCACCGGAGCACTAACCACAGAATGGGCAGAAACGAGCTCCTC
>JAWWDW010000245.1:0-3981 GCA_033719735.1 Robiginitalea sp.
CGATAGGCCTCATTGTGCAGCGCCATGATTTCGTAGGCTGCAATATTGGGGTAGGCATAAACCCGGCTCGCCACAGGCGGGCTGAAAATGTCGTGGACCATCACCTCCGTCAATTTGTCATTGGAGGCATGTAATTGCTCGGCCGTTATCTCTATGGGTTCTGATGGTCCCCGGCAGGATCCCAGCAGCAGGCCCAGGGCCAGGAAAGAAATCACTATTGCTTTCATTCTTTTTCGCTTTTGTTCATTAACTGGTATACTTCAGCGGCGGCATCGTTGCAGACCACCAACAAATACGGTTGGTTGCCGAAATGGATCACAGCCAGGTGCCTGACCGATTTGTTCATCAGGTCCAGGCCGGTCCGGTTGCCCAAAAGTATTTCATTTTCATTTTTTATCAAGGCCCCGGGGAAGGAATCAAACCTGCCCTGATAGGGCTTTACCCCGAAGTAATTGCCCGCGACAAGTACTTCCCTGCTGCCATCCCCGTCGAAATCAAAAGAAAGGAAATCCATCACAGGGGCCACCTGCAGGTCCGAAGGAAACGGATAATAGACAAACCGGCCTCCTTCGTTTTTCAGGTACCCGGTCCTCAGTTCGGTTACCACCCTCAGGGAAGCCGCCTCAAGTTGGGCGGGATCGAAGATCTCCTCAATGGATTTGCCGGCGAAGTCCCTGTATTGGGGATATTTTCTCCTTAACATGACCATTTGGGACCCCAGGTCGTCCAGCCCGACCAGGGGGTAGTACGTTCCGTTTTTGGCGGTAGACAGGACCGTTTCCGTACTTCCGTTGGAATCGAAATCATCAAAATACATTTTGAGCGGATATTCGGCGGAGGCCGTAAACTTTGAGTTTTCCCCCCAATTCCCAAGGAGGTAATCCGTGTCTCCATCCCCGTCCAGGTCAAACGGGGCGATGCGTTGCCAGAGCCCGGAGGGCAACCGGTAGTCCACACGCCTGAAAGTTCCCTTATCATTCCTGAAAAACACGGGGGCCATCCATTCCCCGACCACGATGAGGTCTTCGCTTCCATCCTGGTCGAAATCGGTCCAGAGGGCATCGGTAACCATGCCGAGTTCCCCGCCAGGGAATTCCGCCACCACCTGAAACTCCCCATCTTTGTTTTCCAGCAGGTAACTATCCGGGTAGGCCCCGAAACTGCCCGTGATGCCCTGGTTGCCCAGGAAGAGGTCCAGGTCTCCATCCCCATCAAAATCAAAGGCCCGCAGCACCGAGGTGTTGGCAAAATTTTCAGGCAGCCTTCCCTTCTGAAACCCGGTTGGAAGGTTTTGATAGGAGGCATCCAGCAAGGGCTCGGCCGCGCCATAAAAGTCGCCTCCGCCGGACCCGACGATAAGGTCATTGCGGCTGTTACCGTCAAAGTCGGCAATGACGGCGGCCACCTCCTCCTGGATGCTGTCGGCCTGGATGCCGGGGATCTGCATTTTCACAAAACCGGAATCCCGCTGTACAAAGATCTCAGAGGGGATCCGCTTGGAGCCTCCAAAGAACAGGTCTTCCCTGCCATCCCCGTCCAGGTCGCCCCGTGCAAAGGCGGGACCCCGGTCTGCAAGGCTGTAGGGGAGGAGTTTCTCACGGTTAAAATCGGTGTACTTGTCTTCCCGGTGGGTGAAGTCAATACCCAGGCCCCCTTCCAGTTTTTTGAACAGGACCGGGTCTGCGGGTTGCAGGCTGGCATCCTCAAAAGGGCGTGGGTTCTCCGGGCGGAGGGTGAGCAGGGTATCTGTCGGGACATTGCGCAACACCTGACTGCTGCCATCCGGCCAGCGGATTTTAAGGGAATCCACGCTGGCGGTGTTCCCCATCCCAAAATGCAGGAGGGGTTCGGAAGAAGCCTGGAACCCCCGCACGGTGTAGAGTTCCCTCATTTGAACCGACCCGTTATGGTAGGCGTAGACCCGGGAGCCGATCCCGTACGGGTTTTGGCCGGTGAACTCCAGTTGCACGGTCAGGGAGTGGTGGTCCGTCCCCCGGTTTACCAGGATGCTGGCCGGGCGGTTCAGGTTGTTGATCACCAGGTCCAGGTCTCCATCCCGGTCCAGGTCCCCCCAGGCCGTGGCCCCTGAAAGTGTGGTGTCTTTCCGGATCCATGTTCCGGACATGTCTTTGAATTTCAGGGATTCCCCGCCCTGGAAAACGTAATTATGCACGTTGCCCGAAGGCATCATCTCCAGGGCTTTCTGGTCCACCAGTTTGGTGTTGCTGATCTTGTTGCTGATCTGCTCGTTGGACACGAATTTGACAAAATCCAGGTCGTTGGGCCTTTTCGGGATGCCGTTGGAAACAAAGAGGTCCTGGTAGCCGTCCTGGTCAAAATCGGCAAACAGGGCGCTCCAACTCCAGTCCGTGGCGGCAACCCCGCTCATGAGGGCAGTTTCCATAAAATGGCCGTCCGGCTGGTTTATGTAGAGCATGTTCCGGGTAAACTGGTAGTAATAGCCGTACTCCCCGATGCGCATCCGCTGGGTCTGTATGTTGTCATCCCCTTCTGAGGATTTAAGCGGGACCTCCTCTTCCGGCAGCATGTCCAGGGAAATCAGGTCCGGCCGGCCATCGTTGTTGATATCGGCGGCATCACTGCCCATGGAAAAGCGGCTGGTATGCCCGAAATAGGACCGAAGGCGTTCGCTGAACGTACCGTCTCCGTTATTCAGGTAGAAGTAGTCGTCTTCGTGGAAGTCGTTGCCCACATAGATATCCGGGTAACCATCCAGGTTGAAGTCGGAAACGGCCACCCCAAGGCCATACCCGTTGATCCCTCCGTAAATGCCCGCTTCTTCGCTCACATCGGTGAAACGACCCCCGTCGTTCCTCAGGAGTTTGTCGCCCGTATCGAAATTCCGGTCGTACCGCAGGGAAGCCTTCCCATAGGAATTCTGGGTGTGTACGGCATGGTTGAGCAGGTAGAGGTCCAGGTCCCCGTCCAGGTCGTAGTCCAGGAAGGCGGCATTGGAACTGAAGGTGTCAAAATCAAGGCCGTACCGGGCCGCCTGCTCTGAGAAGGTCCCGTCGCCATTGTTGATAAAGAGCTCGTTGTGCCCGGTAAACCCATTGATGCCGACCACAGCGCATACATAGATGTCCAGGAGTCCGTCTGCGTTTACATCTCCCATCACGGCCCCTGTATTCCAGCTGCTTTCTCCTTCAATCCCCGCTTTTGCAGAGATGTCCTCGAATTTCATATCCCCCAGGTTGCGGTACAGTTTGTTTTTTACCTGGTTCCCGGAGAAGAAAATATCCGGCAGGCCGTCCTTATCGATATCTCCCACGGCCACCCCGCCGCCGTTGTAAAAATAGAGGTAGTCCAGGATGTTCAGAGCATCGGTTTCCTCCACCGTGTTGGTAAACGTTACCCCGGTCTGCTCCGGGCGGGGCTGCTCGAAGAGATCACCCCCCTGCCGGCAGGCAGAGGTCAAAACCAAAACGGCTCCTATGAGTAGTGCTCTATTCATCGACTTCAAATAACCTGGGTTTTCCTTCATTCACTGCGACGATCACGTAGGTTTTTCCATTTTTGTCCGTTAGGGGCAACAGGTGTTTGACCTCCCCGCGGACAAAGAAACCACTCTTTTCGTAGTCCTGCCACTCAAAATTCCAGTTGCCATCCCCCAAAAGCACATTGCCATATCCGGCATCCAGGCGGGAAAACTGGGGTTTGAATTCGTAATTGTTCCCCCCCATAACCAGGTCCAGGTTGCCGTCCTTATTGATATCCATACAGGCAATCCCGCAAATACAGGAGAGCTGTACGCGCTCCGGAAGTTTGCGGATACTGAATTTCCCGTTCCCTTCATTGATGGCGACCACGGATTCGGACAAGGTCACTTTTTTAACGATGGATTTGGCCACCACCTCCTGGGGAAGAAGCTGCTGAATGGTCCTCTTTGCATATACCGAGGCCTTCAGGTTCTCCTTCTTAAGGGATACAAGCTGGCCTGTCAGTTCTTTCTTCATGTGA
>JAWWDW010000246.1:0-3978 GCA_033719735.1 Robiginitalea sp.
CATCCACTGGGTCAGGTCGGGCCCCGGTTGCTGCGGGAGGTTGAGCTTCTGCAAGGCCACGGTGTCCAGGCCTTCTTCCTGCATCATCACAGGTACATCGTAAATGGTGTCCGCATCAATGGACTGGATCACGGCCTCCTTTTTAACATTGCAGAACAGGGCCAGTTTCTGCTTGATCTCCTCGGAGAGTTCGTGTTCGGTCCGGCATACCAGGATGTCGGCCTTGATCCCGCTCTCCATGAGGGTCTTCACGGAATGCTGGGTCGGTTTGGTCTTCAGCTCCCCAGCCGCCGACAGGTATGGGACCAGGGTAAGGTGGACCACAATGGCATTGTTGTCCCCGAGCTCCCAGAGCAACTGCCGGACCGCCTCGATATAGGGCAGGGATTCAATGTCCCCCACCGTGCCGCCGATCTCGGTGATCACAATATCGTAGTGCCCGCTGTTGCCCAGCAGCTGGATGCGCTCCTTGATCTCATTGGTGATGTGGGGTACTACCTGTACGGTTTTTCCCAGGAATTCCCCCCGGCGTTCCTTTTCGATCACGCTTTGGTAGATCCGCCCGGTGGTCACGTTGTTCGCCTGAGAGGTACGGTCATTCAAAAACCGCTCATAATGCCCGAGGTCCAGGTCGGTCTCCGCCCCGTCATCGGTTACGTAGCACTCCCCGTGCTCATAGGGGTTCAGGGTACCCGGGTCCACGTTGATATACGGGTCGAGTTTTTGGATGGTAGTTCGAAAACCCCTTGCCTGAAGCAGTTTGGCGAGGGATGCGGCTATGATTCCTTTTCCAAGGGATGAGGTAACGCCTCCCGTAACGAAAATGTACTTTGTGGCAGCCATGTGCGGATGTTTTGTTACGGGATTCAAAGGTACAAATTACCGCAGGAAATCAGGCAGGATCCCTCGGAAATTCTTTGCGGATTTGATGGATGAGCCCCTCCAGGCCGTTTTCTTTAATCTCGAGCATCATGCGCATTTGGTCTCCCAGACGGCCCTGTGGGAGCCCTTTCTGGCGAAACCAGAGCAGGTATTCAAGGGGAAGGGACAGCAGGTACTTGCCTTTGTACTTTCCAAAGGGCATCCGGTACCAGGCCAATTCCACCAGTGCTTCTCGATGGTTCCCGGATTCCATGTTCCCATTGGGTGATTTCACAGGCGTCAAAAGATGTAATAAAGTTAGTTCCCTTTCGTTTCCGATAGCTTTCTCGCGATCTCGGCATTCCATCGCGCCTGGGCTTCCCGGTCCCTGGAAAAATCCGTTTCACGGTCATAGCGGTCCTGGAATTCCGACAGCTCCCGGTTGAGGCGTTTGAAGATACGGCGCACCTCAGCTTTGACATCGGGCCCGAAGTCTTCCCTGTCCAGCAAGCTGCGCATGCGCCGGGCATACAATTCGGTGATGTCAAAATGCAGCTGCTCATGGCTGAGTACCACCGAATCACATAGTTCCCGGTGGTACCAGGACTTGTAAGGGTAGAAGAAGGCAGTTACCTCGTAATCTAGGTGATAGTGCCCCGGGGTCCCTTGGGTTTGATAGGAATAGCTGATCCCGCTGGCCGTAGTGGCTGCCACCCGCCGGGCACCCGGGGGAGTCCCTTTGAAATCCGCCCAGCTCAATTTCCGGCCTGCTTCCCAGGGAATGGAATCGGCGTCCTGGGTCAGGGAAGGGAAAAGGGCTAAAAATACAAGGAGCAAAAAGGGCTTCACAAGGTCCAAAAGAAACGGATTTCCTTGCTGATGTCTTCGTGCAGGCTATACCATACCGGGCAGGTCCGGGCGGTGTGTTCCAGGATCTTCCGGTCTTTGGCAGCGATCGCCTCCGGCAGGTAGAGGTCTACCTCGATGCGGGAGATCCGCCTTGGGTTGGCGGCCATGTGTTTGGTCACCTCTGCATAGGCGTCTTCCAGGCTGCCTTCAGCCTCTCCATAGCGGATCCCCATCATGGTAAGCATGCAACTGGCCAGTCCCGTGGCAACGGTGTCCGTGGGGCTGAACGCCTGCCCCAGGCCGTGGTTGTCCACCGGGGCATCCGTATGAAAATGGTTTCCGGACCTTATGTGGGTGCATTCGGTCCGTAATTTTCCCTTGTATACTACTTTGGAGGTCATGGGTTCGGTATTTCCTGGATTTCAAGTGCTTCGATCTCTTTGATTTGAAGGTCCTCGTACTTCAGGATATAGGCAGCCATGTTGAAGTACCCTGAATCCCAGCCCTTCCAGTAGTTGAACTTGTTGCCGCTGTATTCGAGTTCCCCGAGCTGGTCAGCCACCTCAAACAGGTCGAGCCGGTAGGCAAGGCGCAGCAAAAGGTCCATCCCCAGATCAAACCCCCGGACCGCGTAGCGGTCGGGATCTCCCCTGAACCGGGCCCGGTACCTGCGGATAAAGGCATCCGTACTGCCCTCGTTGGTTACCGAGGGGAAGGTGAACTTCAGGTTGGACAGGTGGGGCACGGATATCACCTCATTTTCAAATGCACGGTTCTTGTGGGTGGTAAACATCCGGATCCTGGTGGTATCCGAATTTGCCGAATTCAGGATGGAACTCACACTGGAGGCGATCTTAAAGTCATCGGTCTCCACAAAGACAAAGTTGTCGGTTTCCTGGGAAAGCTGCTCGATGAACACTTCCCTGTCCAGGGAGATGTTTTCTTCTTCTTCTCTCAGCTCCACCAGGTCGGCCCCCGGGAAGGTCTCCAGGATTCGCGCTTCAGCATCTTTGTTCTTCTGATCCGAAATAACCAGGATCTTTTGGTTGGTGACCTGCTCCTTCATAAACCGTAGCATGTGTTCCCTGAGCCGGTCTTCCGGGGTGTAGGAATAAAACAGGTTCTCCAGGGCGAGCTCCTGGCCCACCGGCAGGGGTGCAACAACAGGCAGTTCCACCGCTTGGGCCCGGCTGGCGACTTCCTTTATGGCATCAGGAGCAAGGGGCCCCACGATGGCGCTATAGCTGCTCAGGTCTTCCTGCATCATCAGGGTCCTGACCCGTTCGGTACTGAGCCGGGTATCCAGGGTCTTTACTTCCACGGAAACCCCGAGGTCGGCTATGGAATCCAGCGCAACCAACAGGCCGGAATACAGGCCCAGGCTGTACTGCAGCGCATTGTTCTGTTCTATGCGTTTCTGGGTGCCCTCGGAATCTTCAAGGTCCAGGCGGTCCAGCCGGAAAGGGAGCATTACCAGGAGTTTCGGGATATGCTGAAGGTTGATGCTGTCCCGAAGGTCAAAGGTCTCCAGGATCAGGTCGTTTTTGACTTCCAGGTTTCCGGCCTTATCCCGTGGGATCTTGAGGACCATCCCCGCCTGCAGGCCGCGGGCGAGTTGCGGGTTCAGGGATAGCAGGTCGGCATACCCCAAACCGAGTTTGCGGGTCAGGGAGTATTCGGTCTGCCTGGGGAGGACCTCGTAGTATACGAAGGCACTGCCCTGCCCTACGGTATCCCGCTTTCTCTCAGGAAGCCTGAGTACCATGCCTTCCTGAAGGTTGCCGCGCTCCACAATTTCGGGGTTGAGCCGAAGGATCTCCTCCCTGGGGATCCCGTATTCCTGGCTCAGGCTGAACAGGGTCTTCTTGGGAGGAACTGTGTAGGAAACATACAGCTGGGTGTCCTTCTGCTCCACATCACTGCCCGGTGGTTTGGGGAGTTTGAGTTCCTCACCAGCCGCCAGGTAACTCGTGTTGGAAGGCAGCTGGGGGTTCAGTTTCAACAAACTGTCCACCGTGATATTGAATTTGTGGGCGATGCTCCACCGCGTTTCTTTAGGGTGCACCTCGTAGGTGATCAGTTCCGCTTCTTCTTCGGCCGGTGCGGGTTCCCATCCGGCCGGGTACCTTGGAATGCGCAGAACCATCCCCCTTTGGAGGGTGCGGGAATAGAGCTCCGGGTTATAGCGCTTGATGATTTCTTCCGGGATCTCATAGCGCCTGGAGATGCTGAAAAGGGTTTCCTTCTTGCGGACCCGGTGGGTCTGAA
>JAWWDW010000247.1:0-3975 GCA_033719735.1 Robiginitalea sp.
AAAACCGGCTGCCGACAGCGCCTTGTGTGCCTCCCGGGCGCGGTCCTCATCGGGCAGGAAAAAGTTCAGAAAGGAATAATTCTCAACCCCGCCCTGCGGTACCCTCCGGAAGGTCACCCCCGGAATCTCGGCTATGGCATTCCGCAGGACAGTGTAATGGGATTCCTGGATCCGGATGAAGTCATCCAGCCGACGTAATTGGGCCAGTCCCACCGCCGCATGCAACTCGGATATCCGGTAGTTGAACCCCAGATGGGGATGCCCCTCCGCGCCCCGGTCCGACCCGATATGGTCATGTCCGTGGTCGCTATAGGCCTGGGCTTTCTCGTAAATTTCGTCTGAATCTGTGATCAGGGCCCCTCCTTCCCCGCAGGTGATGGTCTTGACATAGTCAAATGAAAAACAACCCACATGCCCGTAGCTTCCCAGGGGTTTGCCTTCATAGCTCCCCCCTATGGCCTGACAGGCATCCTCCAGCAGGACGAGCCCGTGGGCATCCGCAATGGATTTGAGGGCGCCCAGGTCGGCCATGGAACCACACATGTGGACAGGCATGATCACCCGGGTTGCCGGGGTTATGGCTTCCTTTACGGCAGCGGGGTCCAGGGTGAGGGTGTCGTCAATATCGCAAAGCACGGGGACGGCCCCCAGGGCGAGCACGGCCTCAAAGCTGGCCACAAAGGTGAAGGTCGGAAGGATCACCTCGTCCCCCGCCCCTACTCCTACATTGGCCAGGGCCACGGCAAGGGCTGCCGTACCGCTGCTCACCAGGTGGGCATGGCGGACCTGCATCCGACCGGCCAGGGCCGCTTCGAGCTCTCGCGCCTTCCAGTGCCCTTTGCGCATGGGGTCAAACCCATAGCGCATCAGCACCCCTGTATCCAGTACATCCGAAACCGACTTTCGTTCAGCTTCTCCAAATTTTTCAAATCCCGGCATAATGCTATTCTTTGTTGAGGTCTTCAAGGGTCACTATGGAATCCCGAAGGTCCCGGCGTACCTTTTTGAATTCTGAAAAGGGATCCGACCCGGAACGATATCCCACCGGCAGGACCAGGACCGCCTCCAGGCCCTTTTTCCCCAGGCCGAGAACACGGTCATAGGCCTCAGGCACGAAGCCTTCCATCGGGCAGGAATCAATCCCTTCAACAGCGCAGACCGTCAGGAGGTTTCCCAGGGCCAGATAGGCCTGGTGGGTAGCCCAGGTCCGGATCTGGGCCGGGGTCTTCTTCCGGAAATCGGTGATGAGGGCCTTCCTGTAGGGATCGAGGATTTCTTCAGCCGTACCCCGTACTTTCCGGACCTTGTTGAAATACCCTTCGATATAGTCCTGGTCAATGGTTTTCTCGATACAGAGCACCAGGACATGGGAGGCGTCCGCTACCTGTCGCTGCCCATAGGAATGGGCCGCGAGCTGTTCCTGTACTTCCCGGTTCTGGATAACCACCAGCCGGATCGGTTGCAGGCCATAGGAAGTGGCCGTGAGGTTGAAGGCCTCTGTAAGGGCCCTGAGTTTCTCCTCCGGCAGCGTTCTTTCCGGATCAAATTTTTTGACCGCATATCTCCAGTAAAGGGAATCCAGTGTCTTTTTCATGGTGTAAATTTAGGTGAAAAACCAGAGTTTGACCGCCATGACAACCACCATGCCCACCAGGAAGATCTTGATATACCCGTCTCCCTTGCTCACGGAGATCCGGCTTGAGAACCAGGCCCCCAGGCCGTTGCCCAGGGCCAGGACGAGGCCCACCTTCCAGATGACCTTGTCGTTGAGCACAAAGACGACCAGGGCGGCCAGGGTATAGATAAAAACCACCGCCACCTTGGTGGCATTGGCGCGTACCAGGGAAAGGCGATGGACATAGTGCAGGAACAGGATGATCACAAACCCGATACCGGCATTGATAAAGCCCCCGTAGATCCATATAAAAAAGAACGCCAGCATGCCGATCCACCGGTATTTTCCGGTAATGCGTTCTTCCAGCTCGTCGATGCGCACCTTGGGCTTGAAGACGATGATCAGCACCACGACCACCATGATGATGGCCAGGATCCGGTTAAAGGTCTCCCCCCGGATGTCTACTGCAATGGAGGCCCCGATAAGGGAACCCAGCAGGGCGGCTACCCCAAGGTAGAGGTTGAACGGAAAGGTACTGACCCCTTTGCTTTTGAAGCCCGCAACCGCAATGGCAGTTTGCAGGGCGATGGCCACCCGGTTCGTCCCGTTGGCCACGGCCGGGGGCAGGCCCAGAAAGATCAGTACGGGCAGGGAGATCAGGGAGGCCCCTCCCGCCACGGTATTGATAAAGCCGACCACAAAGCCGACCCCAACGAGCAACAGGTAATGATACCAGGCATCCATGGGGCAAAAGTACGGGTTATTTCATATCTTACGAAGAACCAAAAACACCAACACCATGAAACCCTCATCCCTCCTGCCCCGCCTGGTTGCATGTTTTCTTTTCCTGAGCACGGGTTTGTTTGCCCAGCAAAAGACCCCCATGGAACTGACGGACGTCTTCGACCTGGAATACGTCTCCGACCCCCAAATTTCCCCCGATGGCTCCCGAGTGGTCTATGTCCGCAATTTCAAGGATATCATGACGGACCGCAACCTCTCCAACCTTTGGATCGCCAATTTTGACGGGAGCGGGCACAGGCCCCTGACCACGGGGAACCACACCGCGCGCAGCCCAAGGTGGTCCCACGACGGGAAGCGGATCGCCTTTCTCTCCAACATGGCCGACGAGAAGACCAAGCTGTACCAGATGTGGGTGGACGACCGGGAAATGATGGCCCTGACCAATACGGCCCAGAGCCCCGGCACCCCGGTGTGGTCCCCGGATGACCGCTACCTCGCCTTTTCCATGTTCGTGCCAGGTACCAGGGCGTCCCCCATTAAAATGCCGGGGAAGCCCAAAGGGGCCAATTGGAATGAGCCCCCCACCTACATAGACGACCTGAATTACCGGGGAGACGGACAGGGGTATTACAAAGCAGGCAACCGGCAGCTCTTCGTGCTTTCCACCGATGGGGGGACCCCCCGTCAGGTGACCAAAGCGGATCACAGCCATGGGACCCCTTCCTGGAGCGGGGATGGGAAATCCCTGTATTTCAGTGCCAACCTGAGGGATGAGGCAGAATATGAGCCCCGCAATTCCGAAGTCTACCGCCTGGACCTGGGAAGTGGACAGATCAGTGCCCTGACAGACCGCCTGGGGCCCGACAACAATCCACTGGTATCCCCCGACGGGAAGCAGATAGCCTATACTGGCCTGGACGAACGTTATCAGGGGTATCAGATCAACCGCCTCTACCTGATGAATGCCGACGGCAGCAACCCCCGCCTGATCTCCGGGGATTTCGATCGGAGCATTCAGAATGTGCAGTGGGCAGGAGATGGCAAAGCCCTCTATTTTCAATATAATGACAACGGGGATACCAAAATAGCCCGCCTGGGGATTTCCTCCGGAACCATTGAAAAGGTGGCCGAAGGTTTGGGCGGCCTTTCCCTGGGGCGTCCCTACAATGCAGCCGACTTTTCGGTTTCCGTGGAAGGGCACCTGGCCTACACCCTGGGCGGCCCCAAACACCCCGCAGACCTTGCCGTGCAGGACCGCAAAGGGGTGCGCAGGGTTACCCGCCTGAACGACGACTTGTTTTCCTTCCGGGAGGTGGGTGAAGTGGAGGAACTTCGATGGAATTCCTCCTTTGACCAGCGGGAGATCCAGGGATGGATCGTAAAACCGCCAAATTTCGACCCGAACAAAAAATACCCCATGATTCTGGAGATCCACGGAGGGCCTTTTGCCAGCTACGGTTCCGTGTTTTCCGCAGAGGTACAGCTCTATGCAGCAGCCGGGTATGTAGTCCTCTATACCAACCCGAGGGGGAGCAGTGGATACGGAGAGGAATTCGGCAACCTGATCCACCATGATTACCCAAACCACGACTACGAGGACCTCATGTCCGGAGTAG
>JAWWDW010000248.1:0-3970 GCA_033719735.1 Robiginitalea sp.
ACGGATATAAAATTTCGAAGATCGCCGAAATCCCCGAGGCGGAAATCAATACAAGGGTCCGGGAAATTGTCTCCCAAAACAGCGTGAAGAGCCATGCAATCAACGCTTTTAAACTGGCGATGATCAATTTTGACCAGTCCCTTTTCCAGAAAACCTATTCCGGCCTGTTGGCCGAGAAGTCTTTCCGGGAAATCTTCTGGGAGGTATTCATGCCCCTGCTGCACGAGTTGGGGCTGCTCTGGCAATCAGACACCATCGGTCCTGCCCATGAGCACTTTATCACCCACCTGATCAAACAAAAGATCTACACCAGCACCGAGAAGCTGCAGTCCCTGGAGCCAAATGCCAATGCCAGGGTGTTCGTGCTGTTTCTCCCCGAAAATGAGATCCATGAGATCGGGCTGCTCTTCGCCAACTACGAACTCATCCTCCGGGGCCATAAGACCATCTACCTCGGGCAAACCATCCCGTTGGAAAGCCTGGTGGACCTGAAGAAATACTACGATAACCCCTATTTTGTTTCCTATTTCACGGTGACTCCCACCAAGGATGACCTGCACCAGTACCTGGAGGATTTCCAGGAGAAATTAAGATCCGAAATGCCGGGAAGGCTTTGGATTTTGGGTCGTCAAACCGAACACCTTACCGACACAAAACTTCCGGAAAACATTGCTATCTTCCACTCCATAGAAGAGATGTTGAATGAACTCAAGCAGTAATCCATTCCGCCCCTGTAACCCATGAGTAAAAAAATTGCCATTATAGGATCGGGTTTTGCGGGACTTTCGGCCTCCTGTTACCTGGCTAAAGCGGGATTCGAGGTCGCGGTTTACGAAAAAAACGAACAGGTAGGCGGCAGGGCCTCAAAGTTGGAACAGGACGGCTTTACCTTCGATATGGGGCCAAGCTGGTACTGGATGCCGGATATTTTCGAAAAATTTTTCGGAGATTTTGGAAAATCCGCCTCGGATTACTACCAGCTGGATAAACTCAAACCCGCCTACCAGATCCTCTTTGAGGACGACGTGGTCACCATCGGGGATTCCATGGAGGAGATCTGTGAGGAGTTCGAACGGATCGAAGCCGGCAGCTCCAAACCCCTGAAGAAGTTTATTGCAAAGGCCGCTGACAATTACGATATCGCCATCAACAAGATGGTCTACAAGCCAGGTAAATCTCCCCTGGAACTGGTTTCCACCCAGACCATCCAAAGGGTCGGACAGTTCTTCAGCACCATCAGCAGGGATGTGCGCAAGGATTTTAAGAACCCAAAGCTGATTTCCATCCTGGAGTTTCCCGTTTTATTCCTCGGGGCAAAGCCTTCCAAGACCCCGTCCTTTTACAGTTTCATGAACTATGCCGATTTCGGTCTGGGGACCTGGCACCCAAAAGGAGGGATGTATAAAATCGTGGAAGGCATACAGAGCATGGCCGAGTCCCTCGGGGTGACCTTCCATACCGGGGCACCCGCCTCGGAGATCCTCCTTCAAAACGGCAAGGCCAGGGGCATTCGGGTAAACGGGGCAGACATCCAAGCAGACATCGTCCTGAGCGGGGCGGACTACCACCATACGGAAACGCTCCTTCCCCGGGACTACAGGCAGTATACGGAGGCCTATTGGGAAAGCCGCACCTTTGCCCCATCTTCCCTGTTGTTCTACGTGGGATTCGATAAAAAATTACAGGGAGTTCGCCATCACAACCTTTTCTTTGACACGGATTTTGAGCGTCATGCCAGAGCTATCTACGACACGCCGGTCTGGCCTGAAGATCCGCTGTTCTATGCCAACTTCCCCTCCGTGACGGACCCCACCATGGCCCCAGAGGGAAAAGAAACCGGATTTTTCCTTATGCCCCTGGCCCCCGGAATCGAAGACACACCCGAGCTGCGGGAGGCCTATTTTCAGGTTTTGATCGACCGGTTGGAAAAACGGACGGGGCAATCCGTGAAAAATAATATTATCTTTAGGAAAGATTTTTGTGTGCGGGACTTTGTCAGCCGCTATAACTCGTACAAGGGTAATGCCTATGGAATGGCAAATACCCTTTTACAGACCGCTTTTCTAAGGCCGGGTCTGGAAAGCAAAAAAGTAAAAAACCTGTTTTTTACAGGACAATTGACGGTACCAGGGCCGGGTGTTCCCCCCTCCCTTATCTCCGGTAAATTGGTCTCTGAACTTATTGTCCAACAATACGCCACCTGACTATGAAAGCCCTTTTTGACTCGGTATCCGCTGGCTGCAGCAAACTGGTGACCAACCAGTACAGTACCTCCTTTTCCCTGGCTACCAAGATGCTGGCCGGGAGTATACGCCAGGATATCTACAATATTTACGGGTTTGTCCGGTTTGCGGATGAAATTGTCGATTCCTTTCACGAGTACGATAAAAAAGACCTCCTGGACCGGTTCGAAGCAGACCTGGAGCATGCCCTTACCAATCACATCAGCCTGAACCCCATCCTGAATGCCTTTCAGGAAACCTACCACAGATACGCCATTCCGCATCACCTGGTAGCTGCGTTCCTCAAGAGCATGCGCATGGACCTCTCCAAGAAGGTATACAAAACAGAGGCGGAATACCGGGAGTACATCTACGGATCTGCCGATGTGGTGGGACTGATGTGCCTCTGTGTTTTTGTGAAGGGAGACCGCGAAAAGTACGAGCAATTAAAGGAATCCGCCATGGCGCTTGGGTCGGCGTTCCAGAAGGTCAATTTTCTCAGGGACCTCAAGGCGGATTATGACGGCCTGGATCGCACGTACTTTCCAAATACCAACCTGCTGGAACTCGATGAAGTCTCCAAATCCCAGATTGTGGCGGAGATCGAAGCGGATTTCAGGAAGGGGTACCAGGGGATCCTCAAACTTCCAAGCGAATCGAAATTTGGGGTGTACATGGCCTACAGGTACTACAGCAAGCTGCTGAACAAACTGCGCCGTCTGCCTTCCATGGAGATCAAGAATTCCAGGGTCCGGGTACCGAATTATCAGAAAGTAGGCCTCCTGGCGCGGTCATATGTGCGATATCGATTAAATTTGGTTTAGATTATGCAAGTACTGTACTGGATCGGCATTTTTTTAGCAACCTTCTGCATCATGGAATTCATGGCGTGGTTTACCCATAAGTATATCATGCACGGGTTCCTGTGGAGCCTGCACAAGGATCACCACAGGAAGGACCATGATTCCTGGTTCGAGCGCAATGATGCCTTTTTTATATTCTACGCGGTGGTCAGCATGTCTTTCATCATGACCGGGGCAAATACGGATTTCTGGCAGGGCTGGCCCATCGGTTTGGGAATCCTGGCGTACGGAATCACCTATTTCCTGGTACACGATATCTTCATCCACCAGCGCTTCAAAATGTTCCGAAATGCCAACAACTGGTATGCCCGGGGCATTCGGAGGGCACACAAAATCCACCACAAACACCTTGGCAAAGAGGATGGGGAGTGCTTCGGAATGCTCTTCGTTCCTTTTAAATATTTCAAGCAGAAGTAACCTATGGCCCAAGCATGTGTTGTTGGGTCTGGTATTGCCGGTCTGGCATCCGCCATACGCCTTCGGAAAAAAGGGTACGAGGTAAAGGTCTTTGAGGCCAATCCATACCCGGGAGGTAAAATGCATGCTGAAACCTACCATGGGTACCGCTTTGACCTGGGGCCTTCCCTTTTTACCATGCCCCACCTGGTGGAAGAACTTTTCGAGCTCTGCGGGGAGGACGCCCAAGCGCACTTTCCCTACCACAGGAAAGACATCTTGTGCCACTATTTCTGGGAGGACGGGACGCGTTTTTTCGCCCCGGGGGATACCGAGGTCTTTATCAGGGAAGCATCCCGTGTCTTTAAGGAACCGGAGGCCCGTATTCGGGCCTATTTGAAGAAAAACAAGCGCAAGTACGAGCTTACGGCCCCGCTATTCCTGGAACGATCCCTGCATCGCCCCCAGACATACCTGTCTTCCAAAACC
>JAWWDW010000249.1:0-3967 GCA_033719735.1 Robiginitalea sp.
ATCAATTCAGAGCGTCTGATTACCATGCTTTCTGTATATGATGGTAATTTGGTGGTCGATGCCAAAGGGGTGTATTCCGTGGAGAAGTTCCTCATGGCAAGGCGCTTTATGTACTGGCAGGTCTACCTCCACAAAACGGGGCTGGTGGCCGAGCAGCTCCTCATCCGGGTAATCCGAAGGGCCCGGGAGCGGTTTCAGCAGGGACTGCTTTCCTGCAATTCCGAGCACCTGTCCTATTTCATTGGGCGCGGGGATGCCAACGGGGAATTTACCGGGGATGCCCTCCAGCGGTTTGCCCGCCTGGACGATGTGGACGTGCTTGCAGCCCTGAAGCACTGGGAGCAGGATGAAGACCGGGTGCTTTCATGGCTGTGCCGGATGATCCTGGACCGGCAGCTGTTGTCGATTAAAATCAGGGACACCCCGTTTGATGCGGACCGGTTTCAGTCAAAAATGGAAAAATTGCAGGAACGCACCGGATTTTCCCCTCAGGAAGCCTCCTATTTTGTTTTCGGAGGCGAAATCACCAACCGGGCCTACAATCAGCAACGGCAAAACATCCTGATCCTGGAAAAAAATGAGAAGGTAGTAGACGTTGCCCGGCGCTCAGACCATTTAAACCTGGAGGTGCTGTCCCGTCCGGTTACCAAATATTATATCTGTTATCCGAAAAAAGGGGTATGACAATTTTTCTTACTTTTGCCCCATTCGAAACTAATTTGGTAATTCCTTGGAATTCACGGCCAGTCAGATTGCAGGCATCCTTGAAGGAGATGTAGAAGGTAACCCCGAGGTTGCCGTCCACAAATTGTCCAAGATCGAGGAGGGAGAAGCCGGGTCGCTGACCTTTCTGGCCAACCCAAAGTACACCCCCTTTATCTATCGCACAGAAGCCTCGATCATTATCGTAAACAGGGATTTTATCCCCGAGCAGGAATTGAAATCCACCCTCATCAAGGTGGATGACGCCTATAAATCGTTCTCCAAGCTGCTTGCCTATTACAACCAGGTAAAAAACAACAAGTCTGGAGTTGAAAACCCGGTGTACATTTCAGACTCGGCTAAATACGGGGAAGGCCTTTATCTGGGGGCTTTTTCCTATGTCGGCAGTAATGTCACCCTCGGGGCCAATGTGAAGATCTACCCCAATGTCTACATCGGAGACAATGTAACTATCGGGGACAACACCGTTGTATTTGCCGGGGCCAAAATTTATTCCGAAACACGCATCGGCAGGGACTGCGTCATCCACAGTGGGGTGATCCTGGGTGCGGATGGTTTTGGGTTTACCCCGGATGAAAACGGCGAGTTCTCTAAAGTCCCCCAGACCGGAAATGTGGTGCTGGAGGATCATGTGGACGTGGGAGCCGGAACCACCATAGACCGGGCTACCCTGGGTTCCACCGTGCTCCGGCGGGGGGTTAAACTGGACAACCAGATACAGATCGCCCACAATGTCGAAATCGGAGAGCATACGGTAATTGCGGCTCAGACGGGTATTGCCGGGTCTACCAAGATCGGGAAGAACTGCATGATAGGCGGACAGGTCGGGATTGTAGGGCATATCGTTATCGGAGACCGCGTCAAGATCCAGGCACAGTCCGGCATCAGCCGCAACATCAAGGACGATGAAGTACTACAGGGGTCCCCGGCCCTGAATTACGGGGATTACAACAAATCATACGTGCATTTCAGGAACCTGCCCAGGCTGGTCCAACGGATCGAAAACCTGGAACAATCAAAAGGCGAATAAAACCAATGACCAAGCAACGAACCATTGCAAATGAGGTAACCCTCAAAGGGGTAGGCCTGCATACGGGTGAAAATGTCATCATGAAATTCATCCCTGCTCCTGAAAATCATGGCTTCGCTTTCAAACGCGTGGACCTCGAGGGTGAACCGATCATTGAGGCGGATGCCAATTATGTGGTCAACACCCAACGGGGCACCAACCTCGAGAAACACGGGGTGAAGATCCATACGTCTGAACATGTGCTGGCCGCCCTGGTGGGCATGGAGATCGACAACGTACTGATTGAACTCGATGCCCCGGAACCCCCCATTATGGACGGTTCCTCGAAATTCTTCGTTCAGGCCCTGGAAGAGGCCGGGTTTGTAGATCAGGATGCCGAACGGGAGGTGTTCGAAGTAAAGGATGTCATTACCTATAAGGACGAGGCCACGGGCAGTGACATAACCGTGATTCCTGCAGAGGAATACCAGGTAACCACCATGGTGGACTTTGGAACCAAGGTACTGGGTACGCAGAATGCGACCCTCGAGCACCTGTCGCAATTCAAGACGGAAATTGCGGACGCCCGCACCTTCAGTTTTTTGCACGAGCTCGAAATGCTCCTGGAAAATGGGCTCATCAAGGGCGGTGACCTCAATAATGCCATTGTCTATGTGGACAAGGAGATTTCCGAGGCCACGATGAAAAAACTGGAAAAAGCTTTCAAGAAAGAGAAGCTCTCTGTAAAGCCCAATGGGATCCTAGACAACCTTACCCTGCATTACCCCAATGAGGCTGCCCGGCATAAACTCCTGGATGTCATCGGGGACCTGGCCCTTATCGGGACACGGATCAAGGGGAAGGTGATTGCCAACAAGCCGGGGCATTTTGTGAACACCCAGTTCGCAAAGAAGCTCTCCAAGATCATTAAGCTGGAGAAGCGCAACAAGGTCCCGAAGTACGACCTGAACAAGGAGCCGCTGATGGATGTTACCAAAATAATGTCCATGCTGCCACACCGGCCGCCGTTCCTGCTGGTGGACAAGATCCTTGAATTATCGGATACACATGTGGTGGGGTTGAAGAATGTCACCATGAACGAACCGTTTTTTGTGGGGCATTTTCCGGGCGCACCAGTGATGCCCGGGGTGCTTCAGGTAGAGGCCATGGCCCAGACCGGGGGTATCCTGGTTTTGAGCTCTGTGCCAGACCCGGAAAATTACCTGACCTATTTCATGAAGATAGACAACGTGAAATTCAAGCAACAGGTAGGCCCCGGGGATACGTTAATTTTTAAATGCGACCTGATGTCGCCGATACGCCGGGGGATCTGCCATATGCAGGCCTATGCGTATGCCAACGGCAAACTCGCCTCTGAGGCCGAGTTGATGGCACAGATCGTAAAAACCAAAAACATCTGAGATGAACCAGCCGCTGGCCTATGTGCACCCGGGTGCCAAAATCGCCAAGAATGTCGTTATTGAACCCTTCGCAACCATTCACAATAACGTCACCATTGGTGAGGGGAGTTGGATCGGTTCCAACGTCACCATCATGGAGGGGGCCCGGATCGGGAAGAATTGCAATATTTTCCCCGGGGCTGTGATTTCCGCCCAACCCCAGGACCTGAAATACGAAGGGGAGGACACCACGGTGGAAATCGGGGACAATACCACTATTCGCGAATGTGCTACCATCAATAAGGGTACCTCTGACCGCATGAAGACCGTCATCGGTAAGAACTGCTGGATCATGGCCTACTGCCACATTGCCCACGACTGCATCGTGGGAGACCACTGTATCTTTTCCAACAACTCCACCCTGGCCGGCCACGTGACCATAGGCGACTTCGTCGTTTTGGCGGGCATGGTGGCGGTGCAGCAATTTGTTTCGGTAGGGTCCCATGCCTTCGTCACCGGGGGGTCCCTGGTTCGCAAAGACGTGCCCCCGTTTGTCAAGGGGGCGAGGGAGCCGATGTCCTATGTGGGGATCAACTCCGTCGGGTTGCGGCGCAGGGGGTTTACCACGGAGAAGATCCGGGAGATCCAGAATATTTACCGCATCCTCTATCAAATGAACTACAACAACACCCAGGCCGTCCAGATCATCGAGGCAGAGATGGAGGCCACCCCGGAACGGGATGAAATCCTGCAATTTATCAGGGATTCCCAGCGGGGGATCATGAAGGGGTATTTTACCAACAACTAACTATGGCAACAACATCCGATATCCGAA
>JAWWDW010000250.1:0-3961 GCA_033719735.1 Robiginitalea sp.
CCCCATTGTCAAATACAGCCCGGTCAATGCGGAGAACCCGGCTGAAAAATCCGAGGATCCTGAGGTGCACCCTGGCATCGAAAAAGATCAGGGTGCCCACGATCATGATGTAGGGAAACATCCCTATGGGAAACAGGATCCGCGTGAGGGCGTGGAAGACCACTACCAGGGAAAAAGCGAACCAGCGCGTAGGCCTGTAGAGCAGCAAAAAGGGAATGCTCAGGTCGTACAGGGCCCCGGCCCAACTGAAAACGTAGTGTACCCATTCATACCCCATCAGGGAGCCGATCAGGGGAATGTCGAATTTCGAGGGCAACCAGATCTTAAGGGGCATGGCATGCAGCAACCAGTCGGAATTCAGCTTGGCCAGGCCGGCGTAAAAATAGACGATGCCCAGGAGCAGTTTCACCGAATCCAAACTCCAGTTCGGTACAAACTGGAACCGCCTGGCGGGGTCCCTCCAGGCGTCCACCGAATAATATGCCCCGGCAGGCAGGAAGATCATCAGGAACGAAAGGATGCTGATGAAATAATAATGGTTCAGATAGGTGGTCTTGTCCATCAGCTCGATGTAGGTGAAGGACAGGAAAAAAACCACCACGGACCAGCGGTATTTAAAGCCCAGGGCTACCATCAGGGCCGCGAGCCCGCAGATAAAGAACAACAGGTAAGTCCACGTACCCAGGGGTTTTACCCATTCCAGGCCGTAATAGGAGAAATGGAATTTTGGTTCCAGGTAGAGTTTTTCGATCCACCCATAGGCCCAGAACCGGATGATGCTGATGAGCATCATCAACCCGAAAAAAATACGAAAGACCGCCAGGGGGGCGGCCTCTGTAGTGCGGTCAAGGTATTTCTGTAGTGCGGTTGTCATCTAATCGCCATCGGCATCCACAAAATCGATGGCGATGCTCATGGCCGATACCATGTCCACCTTCAGTAAGGGGACTACCCGCTGTACCTCATCATAGGCCATCAGCATAGCCGTTGGGGGGGAATTTTCCTCGATCTCGCTTTTGAAAGACCCCAGTTCTGCCACCATGACCCGCGCCGTATTGAACTGGTCGTTGATTAGTTCGTCCAGGGCCGCCCCGTTCTTGACGGTATTCAGCTCCCTCAGGTACGAGGCCAGGCTTTCCCCCTGCCGGGTGGAACCGAAATGCACCCCGTTGAAAAAGTCCTGGGCAGCGTCCAGGCCCTCCAGGAACAAAAGGTTACCAGTCCCCGGGCTGTAAAAGGCCTCCAGGGTCTGGGGCTCCGGGCTGCCGGTGAAAACCCCCAGGGGGATCCCCATTTTCCCGGCCCGTAAGAACTTCTCATAGTAAAAGATGTAATCGTTTACGAACCGGTCCGTGGAGGCCGTGGCCGAAGCGCCATCATTGGCTACGAATGTATCCCGGTACCCGGACTTCCAGGCCTCAGACACCGCCGTCACCCGGGCTTCGATATCTTTCAGAACGTCCTCGAAATACTGAAGGTACCCGGGTCCGGTACCCGCATCTGTATAGGCCGCCAAAACCTCCTGGTCCGTCTGGCCGAGCCCGTGCAACAGGTAATCCAAAGCCGGGAATCCCTTGGTATCCCGGTTCGAGGGCAGGGCAAAATCATAGCTGCCGCTGGAGGCATGGGTTTCAATAAGCACCGCATCCGAAGGATAGGTATTGATGTTCAGCCTGAGTCCTTCCTGTTCGGCAGGCCCGATCTCGAACATAGAAATACGCTGCCACCCCAAGTATGCTTCCAGCCAGGACTCACGAAGGGTGGCCAGCGTTGTTTCATCCGGGGTATCCCGAAAACTTTCAAAAGAGGTTTTGAGCGTCCCGAAATCCACCAAAAAGGAATCATAGGACGGAATGATGATGTTGTCCGCCCAGTTGGCCAGCATGGCCGAGCGGTCAAAGGCAACCACACCACCGTCTCCGCCATTGCCTCCCCCATCGGGCTCCGTCGGGGTCGAATCATCAGAGCCGTCGTTGCTGCAGGCGGCCATCAAAAGCCCCGTAAACAGGACCAAAATGAATTTAATTGGTTTCATCGTTTTATAATTTTTCAAAGCACATGTTCTAATGGGTACATACAAGCACCTTTCCCTTCACCACTTTTCAATTAGCTTCCAGCCTCCGCCAATGTGAAGGTAAACCGGTCTGCAATGGTTTCAGAAAGGGCATCCAGGGTAGCTGGGGTCACGTCCCACAGCCCATTGGGGCCATCATCCAGAAGGTCCTCCAGGAGGGCATCCACTTCTGCCTTGGTAAAGTACGGTTGCTGTGTACCCGGTTTCCGGGTGAACTGAAGGCTGTAGATAAACCCGTATCCTTCCGAAAGGTCGTGGAAGGCACCCCCGTAATCCGGGGTGGGCTGGTCCAGTAAAATCCTGGCCTGCTGCAGGTAATAAACGGCCCGGATCCCGATGATCTCCGAAATGAGCTCCCTCAGGAGCTCTGCCTGCTGGTCGCGTACCTGGTAATCCCCGGCCACGATGGCTGCCCGTCCGAGTTTGAAAGCCTGGTAGATTTCGTCTGTAATCCCGGCAAAATCAGGATCTCCTTCCACCCTTCCGATATATTTATTTAGGAAACTGTCATCCAGGCCAATGGTGGGCCGTGGGTCTGTGAGGTCCTGGGCCGTCCCAAAGGCATAGCCATAGGCTTCATCCCAGTCGTGTTCCATGGCGGTGTAGTTCCTGCCTTCCTCGGGCACCCCGTTGTCGTTGTCCTCCCGCTGGGTTCCCGCATCAATGAAATTTGCGCTGATGTAGTTGTTCAGGATCTGGTCTACCATAAGCGCCCCGATCAGGGATTTATTGAATAACTGGTCCATTTCCAGCCCCCGACCATCCACATAGCGCGTGGAAGAGCCGTCCGCGATCTGTCCGGCCACCCCGGGCGTGGCTGCCGTATTCCAGTTGGGAAATACTTCGCTTACCTGGGTATCGATCCAGGATTCAAAATCCGCCCGGATCAACGCCTGGTCCGTGGCGTTCCCTGAGAAGTAGTCAAAAGAGGCCGCGGTCTTCCCCCGTACGTTCTTGTCGGAAGCATTCAGGGCGGGGTCTGAAAAATTGGCGGCGCCCTCCATATGGGCGTACATAGCCTTAAGCTCGGCTGCCGTTGCCGTTTCGTCCATCATCCTGTCGATGATCTCTTCGGACATCAGGATCCGGGTGGTCTGCCCGCTGAAATTTACGGTGCTTTCCCCGTTGCGTTCAAACACATAGGCAGCGGGATTCTCAATAGGATCCTCAAACACATCGTCCTGGTCATCCTCAGAACAGCCAAAAACAAATAGGATTAATGCCAGGAACGGCAGATAAGAAATGCGTTGCATTGGTTTGGTTTATTTAGACTGGTTACAAACTATAAGCGAAAATAGAAACCGAAGCTCTAAGACACAAATCTTATTTAAACTAATTCTAATTAAGGGGGAAGTTTTAACATTTCCGGGCTATCTGAGGAAGATAAACATGCCAATGGAGGTCAGTAACAGCCCCCTTTCCGGAACGTACCCTCCGGGCATTTGAAGATCCGGATGTAATCGATGATGAATTCCTGGGGGAAGATGGAATCGTCTATTTCAGGCCCTCCAAAGTTCCCCCCAACCGCCAGGTTGACAATCAGGTAGAAAGGCTGGTCAAAGGGCCAGATTTCTTCGGTGCGCTTTTCCGGGGCAAACCTGTAGACCGACCGCCCGTCGATGAAAAATTCAATCCGGTCCGGTTCCCATTCCACGGCATAGAGGTGGAAGCCCTCCTCGATCCGTTCTACAGGGGTCTTCATGGTGTTGACGGTATTTCCATGGCTGTCCGGGGTATGCAGGGAGGTATGCACCTCTCCAGGCGCCGTGCCCACGTATTCCATGATATCGATCTCCCCGCAACGGGGCCAGCCCACCTCCCCGATATTGGATCCCAACAGCCAGATGGCGGGCCACACCCCGGTACCGGTAGGCAATTTGGCCCGGG
>JAWWDW010000251.1:0-3959 GCA_033719735.1 Robiginitalea sp.
GGCGGTTTCGCCAACGCGAAGGCCGCCAACCACGTTGACGAATACGTCTTCATCGCTGATGACGAGTGATTCAACCTGCCATTGATCTAAAAACAGGGGAGGGCCATACTAAATAGAAGGGTCCCCAGTTATATAGTACTAGAGAAAGTCCGACCGTTATGAAGAGAGGTATCGTATGGTTTCTGGGTATTCTGCTCCTGCCTGCCTGGGCTGTGGCACAGAATTCACCCGACTGCCGTTCTGCCATCCCGGTTTGTGCAGATTCTGTTTTGACCTGGTTTGCCGATGGGAGCGGGGATGTGGACGATTTTGACCCGGATGTGATCCGCCAATCCGGTTGTCTTGAAAAGGGCAGTAACATCTCTGCCAATATCGAAAACAACACCTCCTGGTTTGTTTTCCGGGCCGGGACCGACGGGCAGATTGGGTTCGATATCCAGGCCCTCCCGTCCGCCACAGGCGTAATTACCGCAGAATGGGATTTTGCCCTTTACGGACCCGATGTGGACTGCGGGTCCATCAGCAGCGGGGCTGCCCAGCCCATACGCTGCAATTACGAGGTAAATAATACCGCCTACACGGGAATCGGGGTCAACCCGGAGAACGGGCAGGAAGGAGCCCCGTTTATAAAGGGAAGCCAGAACACCTATGACGAGTGGCTGGATGTTCGGGCCGGGGAGGTCTATTACCTGCTCATCAACAATTACAACACAAATTTCGACGGGGATCCGGAGGGCTATACCCTCACCTTTACGGGTTCCTCGGTGGACGCAGACCAGGACAATGCCCTGGACTGTACCCTCAGGGATGAATTCCTGGGCCTGGATATCGCCGCATGTATCGGGGATCCGGATATCGTCCTGAGTGCCCTGAATTCCCCTGCCGGTCCGGACGTCATCAATGTTACCTGGTCTTTGGATACCGATGGGGACGGGGTACCCGACCGCATCCTGGCAGATGGTCCGGCAGAGACCACGTACACGGTTAGCAGTCCGAACTCCGGAAGGTATTTTGTGGAGATCCTCACGAGTACGGCACAGACGTACACCGATGATATAGAGATCATCTTTTACGGGGTTCCCGGCCCGGTCCGGGTGGACGTCTTGAGTGAACTCTCAGACAGCAACGATGTGGAAATCGTCGTCCTTGGGGGCGGGAGCTATGAATACTCCGTAAACGGAGGCCCGTTCCAGGACTCCCCTGTCTTTACGGACCTGCCCCCGGGAGAGAACACAGTGGTGGTAAACGATACCAACGGGTGCGGGACCACTGAGCCCATTCCTTTTTTGGTGGTCGGATACCCAAAATTCTTTACCCCAAACGGGGACGGGATCCATGACGCATGGAACATACAGGGGATCGAAACCCTGACCGATCCGGTGGTTTTTATCTTCGACCGGTATGGCAAGTTGCTCAAACAGCTGGATGAGACCAGCGCTGGCTGGGATGGCACCTTCAACGGCCGGCCCATGCCTTCTTCGGATTACTGGTTCCGCCTGGAATATGCCAGTCTGGAAAATGGGCAACAGGTAACCGAGGTGCTGCGCTCCCACTTCAGTTTGAAGCGTTAAAAAAAAATCGGCACAATGCCGATTTTTTATTGATCAAACCTCCGCCCCCGGGTTTTTAGAAATTCAGGGTATAGGTGAAGGTATAATAGTTGTTGACCCGGTTGATGCTGGCACTGGTAAGGCCGATATCGAAAAGGTACTGCTGGGTCGTTTGTTCAGACCGGCTGTAGGCAAAATCAAGCCTGCTGGCCCCGAAGGCCCATCCAATCCCCGCGGAGTATCCGTCCAGGTCACTCCACTCCGGATTGTTTTTGTAGGGGCTTTGTTCGAAGCGATACCCACCCCTGAGACTCACTGCACCGAGGCGGTACTCCCCTCCCATACGGAAGGTGGAAACCCCGCCGAGCTGCTGGGAGATAAAACTGTTTTCCGAACTGAAGTTCGGATCTGAGGTCGGCCGCAGTTCGGCGCTCGACATGTCCTGATAGCCATAATCAAAACTCAGCAACCCCCTTTTGCCAAAAACCAGAGCGAGACTTCCCGTATACCGTGCGGGTGTTTTGACTGTATAACCCTGATAGAGGTTTACAATGTTGAAATCTATGAAGGTGATGTCCGGATTCTTATCGGGAAAATCGCTGTTTACCCGCTGGGAAAAGTCGTCTGCGAGGTCATACCAGGTTGGAGACTGGTAACTGGCTCCCAGCCGGACCATCTCCCCGAGTTTCGCGATGGCACCCAGACCGAAGGAAAAGCCCCCTCCCCGGGTTTGCAGGAAGGTGTCGAACAAGCCCGATTGGATGGCCGAGGTGGGGTCGAACCCGCTTTCGGTCAACGTGGTAACCCGTTCAAACAGGACCGAATGAAAATTCAGCGAAGCCCCCAGGTACAGGAAATCTTCATACTGTCCGGCAAAATTCAGGGTGAATTTACTGTTGAATCCATTGGTCCGCTGGGTGTAGAACTGGTCGACGGTGTTGTAGGTGGCGTTGGAGAAATACTCCGTGTTGTTGTCTTCAAACTCCACCGGGTCTATATATCCGGATTGGAACCCCAGGAAAGCCTGCTGGGGGCCAAAGCCAAGGCTGCCGCCAATATCCAGGTAGGCATCTTCGATAAATTCCCCATCCTGAACCCGCAGGGGACCCAGGGGCTGACCTTGCGCAAAGGTCAGGAAATACTGATCCAGGCCCACCTGTGAAGCCCCTCGTACGACCAGATCATTATCGAAATTGCGGACCAGGTCGTAGTTGGCGCTCATGGAAAATTTCTTCCAGGGGGAGCCACTCCGGTTGCGAAACACCCAAACCCCGCCTATCTGGTTGAGTTCAAAGGGACTCCGTTTGGTTTCGCTAAAGGTGCCGTTGTAGAGGGTGCCATTTTTCCGGTCATATACGCTGCCTGTTACACTGAACAGGCCGTTGTTGAATACTGCGGAACCAGCGGGGTTGATTCCCAGGGCAGACAACTCTCCGCCCAGGGCTCCGAAGGCTCCACTCATCGCCTGGTAGCGCGCAGTTCCCTGGGTTTCCTCAAGGCTGTACCTCAAGACATCGTTTATGGTCTGGGCGCTGGCAACACCGCACATGCATAGCAGGATGAAAGTGGCAATACGTTTCATTGGGATGGGTTTTTTCGGTTTTTGAATCGGGAATTAATACTATCATCCGCGTCCTCCGGACCTTCCGCCGGAACGACCCCCTCCGGAACGACCTCCTGAGGAACGACCGCCCCCACCGCTGCTCCTCATGCTTCCGGACGAACGGCTTCCGCCAGAACTCCTGAAGCTTCCTGAAGAACGGCTGCTTCGGCTACCCGAACTCCTGTAGGTCCCTGAGGATCTCGAGGAAGGACTGTAGCCCCTCGAGGAACCGGAGCTCCGGTATGTCCTTCCCGTACGGCTATAGATGTTTCGGGAACTGCTGCTCCTGCCTGAATTGTAGGTTCCAGGTCGGCTGCTACGGGAGGTGCTATTCTGATAGGCACGCTGGCGTGCAGATCTCGATACTCCCGTATACGTTCTGGTAGAACGGGCACTGGTTCCATATCTGGCCGCGGTGCGCGTACTTCTGCTGCTTCGGTATCTCGCATTCCGAGCCGCTGCAGTCCGATTTTGATTGCTTCTGGCCGACGCATAGCGTCCGCTGCTGTAATCGCGGTTTGAACGCCCGCTATTGGTGCGAACATTCCTCGTATTTGCAGCCATCACGGAGCGCGCACCCAGCGCATTGATATTGTTATACCTTCCGTAATAGCCCCTGCGGCCATAGGCGTATCCGGCATATCTGTAGTAGGGATAGCCCCAGCCCCAGCCAGGATAGCCCCAGCCCCAACCAGGATAGCCCCAGCCCCAACCAGGAAAACCCCAGCCCCAGCCGGCGCCCCACCCCCAGCCCCCGCCCGCCAACCCCCACCCCCCGCCCCCAAAAACCCCCCCCCACACCCCCC
>JAWWDW010000252.1:0-3954 GCA_033719735.1 Robiginitalea sp.
ATCGGGTATCAACACCGAAACCGAGGAGGACAACTCATTGACCACATAGATCCAGGGATTTGCTGGATGGAATGCCAGATGCCTGGGACCTGCACCCGGTTCCATGGATAAAGCAGTGGGTTTCCCGGGCTGAAAAGCATTGCGTTGTTCGTCGATGGATGAAAACCAGAGCTGATTCGTTCCCAGGTCTACCGAAATGATTCCCCCTTCCCTTGTGAACCAACCCGAATGCGCGTGGGGCCCTTCCTGCCGGGGGTGGGAGCCGCTTCCCTCATGTTGCTGTACATCCAGCAAGCCTGAAAGCCGTCCATTGTCCTGTATTTGCAGCAACCCCATGTTCCCCCCGGAGTAGTTCGCCACCACCACATAGCCTTCCCGGTTGGTTGTGATATGGCAGGGGTGGGCTCCCCCCGAGGGCTTTTGATCGATGAATGTGAGGGTGTCTTCCCCAACCCTGAACGAACTGACATACCCCATCTGGTTTTCATCACGCACCTCGTTGACAGCCAACAGGTATTCCCCGTTGGCAGCAAAGGCCAGGAAAGAGGGATTTTCGGATTCCGCTACCAGGCCCACCTTTTTCAGGGTCCCATCTCCGTGGAGGATGTATTTATAGATGCCCTGGCTTTCGCCCTGGGTATAGGTGCCCACAAAAAAAGGCATCGGGGCGGGTCCTGTTTCTTTGGAATCCCGGCATCCCATGGCAAACAAGGCGATCATCAGAAAAAAAGGTATTCGTATCATGTAGGGTTGCTGGTCAGGATTGCCCCTGCAATATACACCGAATTAAAGTTCGATGCTTGCCGATTGGCGGATATCCCGGGAGGATGCCCCTACCTGTATGGAATAACCTCCTTTTTCAACCACCCATTCCGACCGGGCTTCATTCCAGTAACTCAGGTCCCGGACCGGTATTTGGAAAGACAGCTCCGCTGTATCTCCCGGCTGCAGCAGGCGGGTTTTGGCAAAGGCCTTGAGTTCCCTGACAGGGCGGTCAATGGCCGTTTCGGGTTTTGAGACGTAGACCTGTACGACTTCCTTACCTGCAAAATCCCCGGTGTTGCTTACCGGAATGCGAACCTGGAGGGTATCGTTTTCCACGGAGGCCGCCAATTCCCCGAATTCAAAATCCGTGTAGGACAATCCGTATCCGAAGGGAAAAGATACCGGCAGATCTGCCTTGTCAAAATGGCGGTAGCCGACATAGATCCCTTCTTCGTACTCGGTGTAATCCTTATTCCGCACTTTCTCGTTTTCCGGTTTTTCATCCCGGTTGAGCATATCGGTCATTTCCATTGGCGCGCCTTCCAGGGGAAAGTTCGCATGGGAGGCGTGGTCACCTACGTTTACCGGGAAGGTCATCGGCAGCTTTCCACTGGGGTTGACCCTGCCGCTGAGCAGGTCCGCCACGGAATTCCCCCCTTCCTGTCCGCCCTGCCACGCCAGCAGGATGGCATCGGGCTTTGCTTTCCAGGAGGCGGTTTCGATGACTCCCCCGATGTTCAGGACGACGACCACTTTCTTGCCGGCTGCATGGAAAGCTTCACAGGTACTGGAGATCATCTCCTGTTCTTTCCCGGTTAACAGGAAGTCGTCCCGTTCGACCCGGTCACCACCTTCTCCACTGTTCCTGCCGATGGTGATGATGGCGATATCTGCCTCCTCCACGGCCTGGTCCAGTTGCTGTTGGTTCAGCAGGAGTTCCGGGGGGGTATAGGGCTGGAACATGGCATTGAGGCCTTCCGGTTTTTCAAAGGCTTCCGCATTGGCCTCTTTATGAGCTTCAAAAGCCGTTTTTGGGGTTTCGGCAAT
Source organism: Robiginitalea sp. (assembly GCA_033719735.1). Classification (GTDB taxonomy): domain Bacteria; phylum Bacteroidota; class Bacteroidia; order Flavobacteriales; family Flavobacteriaceae; genus Robiginitalea. Next base: position 1,813 of record JAWWDW010000252.1, read on the forward strand.
ATCATAAACCACCCTGTTCGAAAGGGACTCCGGCGCCTCACTGACAATGGGCGACTGGGGCTGGGCGGAGGCCAGGCCCTGTTCCAGGGAAATGGTATAGGCTTCGTTAACATCCCCGGAGCCGGTACCCCCTGCGATAAAATCATAGGAGGTTACCCCAATCAGGGCGACGGTCTGGGCTTCCTGCAAGGGGAGTACCCCATCGTTCTTCAAAAGGACCGCCCCTTCCGCAGCGGATTGCCGTGTGATCGCCGCATGGGCCTCGAGGTCCGGGTCGTTCCCATAAGCGTAGTTTTCCATTTTACGGGATTCCAAAATCAGGGTCAGGATCCGTTTCACAGCGGTATCGATATCCGCTTCGGATAACTCCCCGTTCTCATGGGCCTCCAGCAGGGCGTCCCATTGTTTTTTGGTACCGGGTTCCAGGAGGTCATTCCCGGCCCGGATCATGGCCGGGGCATCGTTGCCCCCAAACCAGTCGGACATGACCAGTCCTTCAAAACCCCATTCATCCCTGAGGACACCGGTAAGGAGTTCCGGGTTTTCCGCCACATAGGTGCCGTTGACCTTGTTGTAGGAAGACATGATGGTCCAGGGTTGGGACTTTTTAACAATTATTTCAAAGCCCTTCAGGTAGATCTCCCGCAGGGCCCTGTCTGAAACAAGTGCATCGTTGAGAAAACGGTCGGTCTCCTGGTTGTTGGCCACAAAATGCTTGACGGAGGTCCCGACGCCGTTGGATTCGATCCCATTGACCATGGCCGCCCCGATATATCCGGTCAAAACCGGATCTTCTGAATAGTATTCGAAATTCCGACCGCAGAAGGGATGGCGGTGGATGTTGGCACCCGGCCCAAGGATGACGTCAATCCCATATTCCAGGGCCTCGGTCCCCATGGCGTTCCCAACTTCTTTTACCAGTTCCGTGTTCCAGGTGGAAGCCAGCATGGTGCCAATCGGGAAGGCCGTGGCGTAGTAGGTCCGGTCTTCCCCTTCCCGGAATGGTTCAATCCGCAGCCCGGCAGGCCCGTCGGACAGGTAGACCGTGGGGATCCCCAAACGAGGTGTGGGCACGATGGTACCCACGGCGCCCGGGATCCCTTCCCCGGGTTCCACCCTTCCCATGGCCGAGGCCAGCCCGGAGCCTTTCAGCAGGTGTATCTTTTCCGCTATGGTCATCTGGGAGAGCAGGTCTGCCACACGGGCTTCGGTGGGTTGGCGATCATCTTCATACACATCCAGCGTACCATTCCCGTTTCGGTCCAGGAAGGTGTACCCGTCTGAGGTTATTTCTGTGATTTCCTTTTTTTCAACATAGTCCCCTTCAAAATCCAGGAAGGAGGATTTCAGGTACATCCATGCACCAAAGCCGATCAGGAGTACCAGGACCAGCAGGGAACCGAGGACGATCAGGGTGATTTTAAGCCATTTTTTCATGCGTAGGGATTTAATTGTGACGTTCTGCCACAAATATAAGTACAATTTATTTGTGACACAACGACACAAACTAGTATTTTTGTGTTATGGACTACCTGGAATTCCTGGAACGGGGTGGGGAGTATTTCCTTCCAAACCTCTCCATCGACCATGTGATCATCGGGTATGAGGATGCCCGGCTGAAATGCCTCCTGCTGCGGATAGGGGAGAAGTGGCTGCTTCCGGGAGGGTATGTCGGAAAGGCCGAATCTGTAGATGATGCAGCCGTGCGCATCCTGAAGGAACGAACCGGGCTGGAAGATCCCCACCTGACCTTTTTAGCCGTCTTCGGGAATGCCGACCGCCATTTTCGGGAGGAATGGAAGCAATTCCTTGAAACGACGGGACAGCCCTGGAAAGAAGACTACTGGTTTAATGCCCGTTTTGTCTCCCTGGCCTATTATTCCCTGGTTCGTATCGGGGAGATGCATCCGGTCCCGGGCGCCTTTGACGAGGCCGTGGCCTGGGTTCCTTTTGAGGAATTGCCCCCCATGTGGATGGATCACAAAGCCATCGTAAGAGAAGCCCGCCACCGCCTGAAGGAGGATGCGCGTCACCAACAAATTACCCACAAACTGCTTCCCAGACCCTTTACGATGCCGGAGCTTCATCAACTTCACCAGAACATCCTGCAGCAAAAAATAGACCGCAGCCGCTTTCAGAAGA
>JAWWDW010000253.1:0-3944 GCA_033719735.1 Robiginitalea sp.
CAATACCCGGTTGGTCTGCTGTTCATCGTCGTAATAGGTGGCTGCCAGCTCGATGGCCTCGTTGATGGCGGTCCCCTGTGAGGAGAGCATATCCGTGTTCATGCTCTGCAGGAACATTTTGGCCGCCCCGTAGTCCGTGGTTATCGGGAGCTGGGGGTATGCCTGTCCGGCATAGGCAATAATGCCCACGCGGTCGCTCGCCAGGCCATTGATGATTTCGGAAACCAGCCTCTTGGCTTTTTCAAGGCGGTTTGGAGCGATATCCTCTGCCAGCATGCTTTTGGAAACATCCACGGCAAATACAATGTCGACTCCCTGCCGCTTGACGGTTTCCAGTTTTGTTCCCATTTTGGGGTTGACCAGTCCGAGGGTCAACAGGGCCAGGGCCATCAGAAACAGGATCATCTTCAATTGCGGCTTGAAATAGGAGCGATCCGGGGCCAGTTGCCTGAGCATCCTGGAGTCTGCAAACTTGCGCTGGGCCCGTTTCTTCCACCACTGATACGCCAGGAATATCAACAGCAGAACGGGCAGGAGCCCGAGCAGGTAGAGGTATGCTTTTTCATCCAGTTGTATCATGCCAGGTCAGATAAAGCTTCTAAATACCGTTATGCGAAGCAGCCATTCCAACAGCAACAGGCCTCCTGCAAGCAGGACCCAGGGCCGGAATTTTTCTTCGTACCGGTAGTATTTGAATTCTTCTATTTCCGTTTTTTCGAGTTTGTTGATCTCCTCGTAGATCTCCTCCAGTTTTTCATTGTCGGTCGCCCTGAAATACTGTCCGCCGGTCGATTCGGCGATTTCGTTCAGGAGTTCCTCGTCGATTTCCACCTGCCGCATTCCATACCGGAAGGTGCCATCTGCATTGTAGCCAATAGGCGAAAGGGCATTTCCATTGGTGCCCAGGCCAATGGTATAGGTTTTGATATTGTACTCCAGGGCCAGGTCTGCGGCGGTTTGTGGTTCTATGAACCCTGCGTTGTTCACCCCGTCCGTGAGCAGGATGATCACCTTGCTGATGGCCTGGCTTTCCTTCAGCCGGTTTACGGAGGTCGCCAGCCCCATCCCGATGGCCGTGCCGTCGTTCAGCTGCCCGTAGGTGATATCCCTCAGGGCATTCAGGACGATCCTTTTATCGCTGGTAATCGGGGTTTTCGTATAGCTTTCCCCTGCGTAGACCACCAACCCGATCCGGTCGTTCGGCCGTTGGCGGATAAACTCCGAGGCTACCTGTTTGAGGGCCGACAGGCGGTTGGGTTTTAGATCCCGGGCCAGCATGCTGGAGGAAACATCAATGGCCATGACAATGTCGATCCCTTTGGTAGTCTTGGTTCGGGTCGAGATATCTTCGGTTTGGGGCCGCGCCATGGCAACGATAACGGCAGCCAGGGCGAGTAGCCTGAGCAGGAAGGTTACCGGCCGAAGCCGGCTCAGAAGGGAAGGCGCCTTAAAGGCATTCAGGCTCGGCATCCGGAGGGTAGGGGAAAGCCGCTGCCTTTTGAGGAAATACCAGAGAATGGCCACCGGCAGCAGAAGCAGCAACCAGAAGAACTCGGGATTGGCAAATTGTACATTTCCTCCTATCATACGACGGTTTTGACTTCTACGGTTTCAAGGATGCGTTCCACGATCTGTTCGGCGTAGGAATCCCCGTCCTGCCAGGAAATTACCACCTGCTGAAGGAAGCCGTTCCCCCCGAATAACAAGACGGTATACTTCCCTTTTACATATTCCCCTGAATCCGGAATTTTAAAGTCCCCCCGCCCGAAGACGCGAAGGCCCTTCACCCCGGACACGGTGGTGAACTCCTCCTGTTTGGTGATGATATTCCTTGCGCCGTTCTGCTCGAACCCGGCCAGGACCTGTTCCACGGCCTGGTCGAAATCCGGAGGGGTGTCTGCCTTGGTGAACAGGGTGGAGACGGCAGCTATGGACAGGTTTGCCCCGGGGTTGTTGTAGGCAAATGCGTCCATATCCTGGATGGCTGCCCGGGCTTCCGGGGGAAGTTCCACCTCCCTGCGGAATAACACTTCCGGGGTTTCCAGGATCACCGGGGGATATCCATAGGAGCTCGCAATCCACTCCCCTTCCAGCAGGGATTTGCTGGGATTCCCAATCAGGTAGTCCTTTACGTTCTGGAAACCAAAATACCCCACGGAAGCCACCAGTGAGATGAGCAATACGGCCGCAGCAGCCACGGCGGCAATGCGAATCTTTTTTCGCTTTTCCCTGGCGGCCATTTCCGCCCGGTACGCTTCCTGCTGCAGCAATTCTTCCTCGGTGGGTTCCGGCAGGGCTTCCCTGGTTTTGTGGACAATTTGCTCCACCCGGGCGCGGTCCTCCTCGGCCTTTTGGACCGGAGGTTTGGACCTGGCGAACTTGACCAGGTCTGCCGTCTCCAGGATTTTCCTGAATTGGACCAGGGTTTCCTGCTCCAGCTCCAGTTTCCCCGAATCCCGCAACAACTCCAGTTTGTTCATAAGCTGGTCCGTGGTGCTTTCCAGTGCGCTTACGTGCACTTCCTCCTCCAGGTAGGCCCGGACGATATCCGTAAGCTCGGTGTAATACTGTTTGTACTCATCCTGGATGAGGTATTTGGAAGTCTCAAGGCGCTTGAGTTCTTTGAGGGCGCGTTCATAAGGGGGTAAAAGGGCTTCCTGCGCTTCTTCGGAAAGGGGTTTTTTCCGGAAGACAAACCAGTATAGGCCACCTGCCAGTAGCAGGCCCAACAACCCCAGCCCTACCCATTTAAGCCAGCCAAAACGATTGGCCTCTACGCCCATCATGGGTTTTATGTCGTACATTTTTTGGTTGACGGTATCCACGGGGATCGTGGCCACGGAAACCAGGAGGGAATCGGTAAAATAGCCCCTGCCGTCAATTTCGATGCGCTGTGTGGGAAGCAGGTAGGCCCCGGAATCGAACTGGGTGAGGGCATAGGTTTTCTCCAGGAGCATCCGGCTGTTTTTTCGGGTGGTATCCGTTTTGAACGCTTCAACCGTTTCCAGGGGTGAAAACGTCTGGCCTTCGGGGAAAATCACCTGGGCAGTGGAATCTACTTCCACAGCTACCGTCCAGTGGATCTGCTCGCCGATGCGGATGGAAGCCGTGTCAACGGCTGTGGTGATCCTTGGGGAATCCTGGGCCAAAACGAAGGCAGGCATGGCCAGAAGAAAGGCCAGCATCTGCAAGCCCCTGCCTGCGGATGTATAGAACCGGCTAAAAATCCCCCTTGCTGACATCAGGCCCTTCGTTTAAAATATCCCAACAACTTCTTTACATAGCTTTCGTCCACCCTGCAATCGAATTGTCCGCACCCCGCCCGCGCAAACGTTTCCCGGAAATAGGAAACCTGTTCATTGTAGTGGCTGGAATAGGCTTCCCGGATCTTTCGGGAATGGGTATTTACCCATTGGATTTGCCCGGATTCGGCATCCTGCATTGAGACGACCCCAAGGTCTGGGAGTTCCTCCTCCATGGGGTCATAGACCCGGATCCCGGTCAGGTCGTGTTTCTTTCCCGTAATCCTCAGGTTGTGCTCGTAATCTGCCGCCATAAAATCCGATAGGACGAAAACGATGGATTTTTTCTTCAGGACATTGGAAAGGAATTTCAGGGCCCCGGAGAGATCGGTCTGATGGCTCCTGGGCTCGAATTCAAGCAATTCCCGAATGATCCTCAGCACGTGGCTTTTCCCTTTTTTGGGCGGGATAAAGAGCTCCACTTCGTCCGAAAACAAAATCAGGCCCACTTTGTCGTTGTTCTGCAGGGCAGAAAAAGCCAGGGTGGCGGAAATCTCGGTAAGCACGACCCGTTTGAACCGGTCTATGGTCCCGAAAAACTCAGAACCGCTCACATCCACCATCAGCATCATGGTAAGTTCCCGCTCCTCCTCGAATACTTTTACAAAGGGCTCGTTGTAGCGGGCTGTGACGTTCCAGTCA
>JAWWDW010000254.1:0-3937 GCA_033719735.1 Robiginitalea sp.
GGTATAATGCCCACAAAAAAAGCGTAAGCGTGCTGAACCTTTGCCTGATGTGGTGCACCCACCTTCTGGGAACCCGGTACAGCTTTCGCCTCCCCGGGGACATGCCTGAATCGGGGCCCTTGATTATCGTCGCCAACCATCAGAGCATGTACGACATCCCCCCCATTATTTGGCACCTGAGAAAATACCATCCAAAATTTGTCAGCAAGAAGGAGCTTGGCAGGGGAATTCCCAGTGTATCCTACAACCTGCGCCATGGAGGGTCGGTGCTTATTGACCGGAAAGACCGAAGACAGGCCATGAAAGCCATTGCCGGGATGGGTTCTTACATCGAAAGGACGGGACACAGCGCGGTTATTTTCCCCGAGGGGACCCGCAGCAGGGATGGCCATCCCAAACCCTTCAGGATGATCGGGCTGAAAACCCTGACCGAAAATGCCCCCTCCGCCTACATCCTCCCGGTCAGTATCAACAATTCCTGGAAAATGCTCCGGTACGGAAAATTCCCCCTTGGCATTGGAAACCACCTCACATTTGACGTGCATCCACCCATACCTGCCAGGGATTGTACCAAGGAGACGCTGGCGGCAATTGAAAAACAAATCGTAGAATCTATTGAGGTTGCAGATTTATGAATGATGCCCAGATCATCGAAAAGACCATAGAACATGTCCGGGAAGCTCTCGGAGACGCAGAAGGTGGTCATGACTGGTTCCACGTACAACGGGTGTTCCGCAATACGCTGCTGATCGCCAGGGAAGAGGAGGTGGATCTAATGGTTGTAAGCCTTGCAGCCCTGCTCCATGACATTGCCGATGCGAAATTTCACAACGGGGACGAGAAAGTCGGCCCCAGGAAGGCAGATTCTTTTATGCGGTCCCTGAAAATTCCGGCCAAGACCCGAAAGCACGTGGTGAAGATCATTGAGAATATCTCTTTCAAAAACAGCCTTGAGCCCAAAAAAAGACCCTTCCGTTCCAGGGAACTGGATGTGGTACAGGATGCCGACCGTCTCGATGCGATGGGGGCCATTGGAATTGCCCGGGCATTCAGTTATGGCGGATATGCCAACAGGAAGCTCTACGACCCGGACATACCGCCGAACCCCAAAATGAGCAAGGCGGAATACAAAAAATCCAAAGGGCCAACCATTAACCACTTCTACGAAAAGCTGTTGTTGTTAAAGGACCGAATGCATACAGCAACCGGCAAAAAACTCGCAGAAGACCGGCACCAGTATATGCTGGACTTTCTGGAGGAATTCTACCGGGAATGGAACGGGTCTGCCTGATTCCTTCCCCACCCATAAGTTTTTGTATCTTTTCGGCAGAAACCGAAATATTTCGATCCCATGCGAAGAAGAGCCTTCCTTAAAAATGCCGCTGCCAGCTCGGCAGCTTTCACTATTGTCCCCAGCTACGTCCTCGGCAAAGGGAAAACCCCGCCCAGCGATACGTTGTATGTTGCTGCTTTTGGTGTTGGCGGACGGGGTGCCGGAGTCATGAGCGGTCTGGACGCCACTAAGAAAGTCAAATATGTCGCACTTTGCGATGTGGACCAGCGCAGGGCTGCCAGAAGCTTTAAAAAGTATGGCGGTGTCCCCAGGTTTGCTGATTTTCGCCGTGTTTTTGACGAGCACCTGAAAGACATAGATGCCATAATGGTGGCCACCCCGGACCATACACATGCCACCATAGCACTCCCTTTTATGCGGGAGAAAAAACACGCGTATGTGGAAAAACCCCTTACGCACAATATCCGGGAAGCCCGCCTCATGACGGAGGTGGCCAAAGAAATGGGAATCGTCACCCAGATGGGGAATCAGGGGGCTTCCAGCGACGACAGCAGAAAGGCCCGCGAATGGGTGGAAGCCGGCGTAATTGGGACCGTGGAACGCGTGGACTGCTGGACAAACAGGCCTGTATGGCCGCAAGGGGTCCCTGTGCCCCAGGGCAGTGACCCCATCCCGCCCGAACTGGACTGGGACCTGTGGCTGGGGCCTGCTGCCATGCGTGAATACAACGAGGAATACCTGCCCTTCAATTGGCGGGGCTGGTGGGATTTTGGCACTGGTGCGCTGGGCGACATGGGATGCCACATCATGGAAACCCCATTCAGCGTCCTGGACCTGGGGTATCCTACCGAGGCCGAAGCCAGCTGTACCACTGCCTGGTCCGGGCCCTTTGCCCTGGCCGACTACAGTGCAGGATGCCCTGCTTCTTCCATCGTCCGGCTGAAGTTCAACACGCCGGGGCATGGGGAAATTTCCCTGAACTGGTATGACGGAGGCATCCTACCTGATTTACCCGATGAATTAAAAGATGGGGAGACCATTGGCGGTTCCGGGGGAGGGACCATCTTCTATGGAACCAAAGGAATTCTGGTATGTGATGTGTATTCCAGGAATGCCCGGTTGCTACCCTCCGAAATGATGGATTTATTGAACCCGCCAAAACCCAAATACCCCAGGATTAAAGAGGGTATCGACGGGCATCAGGCAAACTGGGTAGAGAATTGTCTCAAGGGTGGCACGGCCACCTCAGATTTCAGCAAAGCCGGACAACTGACCGAGGCGGTATTGATGGGAAATCTTGCGATCCGGAGTTTCCAGTATCGGGAAAGCAAGGTGAACTCAAATAATAGAAGGACCACTTTTGAATTCCCGGGCCGCAAGAAGATCCAGTGGGATGGGGTGAATATGAAGGTTACGAATTTCGAAAAAGCCAATGAATGGGTCCACGGCAGCTACCGCAAAGGATGGGAACTGACCTGACCCCCACCCTAAGGGCGGTTTAGAACAATTTCAGTTGCCCGGTTTTGTACTCCTGGTGCAGGCTGGTATTGAGGGAAGGAAATTCCCGGCCTGCAAAATGCTTTTTCCTGCAGATTTCGGCAATACGGTGGATGTGCTGCGCCAGGGGACCTTCCCCTTTGTTCCGGATCCCAAACCGGCTGTCATTGAGGGTGCCCCCATGGCATGACCGGATCTGGTTGAGGACCTTCTCGGCCCGCTCAGGCATGGCCCTGTGAATCCAGTGGGTAAAGATGTCGCCGATCGCCCCGTTGAGGCGCACCACATTGAGGCCAAAGGACCTCGCCCCTGCATCGGCAACGGCCCTGGCCAAACCCATGAGTTCATGGCTGTTGATCCCCGGAATGATGGGAGCCAGCATGGCATTCACCGGAATCCCGGATTCAGTGAGCTTTTCCATGGTCTTGAGCCGCTGGGCAGTGGTGGTCGTTCGGGGTTCCAGCAGCCTTCTGGTTTCAGGGTTTAGAGAGGTTACGGAGATATGCACCCCTACAAGCCCGAATTCGTTTAGGGCTTTTAAAAGGTCCAGGTCGCGCAGGAGCAGGGCGTTTTTGGTAATGATGCCTACCGGATGCCGGTACTTGAGAAAAACCTCCAGGCAGGCCCTGGTAATCCGAAAGGTTCGCTCCGCCGGCTGATAGCAATCGGTATTCCCGGACAGCACAATGGGAGTGGCCCTCCAGGAGGGTTTGCGAAGCCATTTTTCCAGAAGGGCCGGGGCATGCTCCTTTACGAGGATACGGGATTCAAAATCAAGTCCCGGCCCATACCCCCGGTACTGGTGGGAATTGCGGGCATAACAATAGACACAGCCGTGTTCGCACCCCTGATACGGGTTCATGCTGTAAGACATCCCCACGTCCGGGCTTTCCACTTTGTTTACAATGGATTTGGGATGGACCTTCAGATACTGGGTACGGACCGATGCAGCCTCCCCCTCCAGGAGGCGGTATTCCCGAAAATCCGCCCTCGGTTCGTGCCGATACTGCTCAAAGCGATTGGTTTCAGGTCTTTGTGCACCCCTGCCCTTAAGCAGGCCACTGTATTCTTGGTCGGACATTAAAAAGGATTATTTCCAAATTTATGGAATTTATCCTTTTTATAGCGGTAAAAATACGCTGTTAA
>JAWWDW010000255.1:0-3933 GCA_033719735.1 Robiginitalea sp.
GTTCAACGAAAAAATGTATGAAGCAATACTAAGGAAGCCCGTAGCACGTTTAGAATTTGCCCCCTAAACACAGGATACCTTTAAAAGCCTACAAAAACTATGGAGTACTTTGTGAACTGCAATACGGCGCCCCTGTCGCCGTATACAGCACCCCTGGACCGCAGCAGGGTGCAGCATCTGTTCCGTAGGGCGGGATTCAGTGCATCGGTTCAGACGGTGGATCAGGCCGTCGGACAGTCTGCCGATGCCCTGGTAAATTCTCTGATCAGTGCTGCCCAAAACCTTCCGCCCCAGCCAGCCCCGGCCTGGGCCACCTGGAACCGCGACAACTACCCGGAAGATGACGACCTGGCCCGGCAAACCATACGGGCACAGCAGGAAACCTGGGCCCTGGAATACACCCGGGGCCTGTTGAATAACAACCTGAGGGACCGGCTGAGTTTCTTCTGGAGCAACCATTTTGTCACCGAGCTGGATTTCTATGACAGTCCGGCGTTCCTGTACGAATACACGAATTGCCTGCAGCGCAATGCCCTGGGGAACTTCAAGACTTTTGTCAGCGAGATTGGCCTGACCAATGCCATGTTGTTCTACCTGGACGGGGCCTACAATAACGGGAACAACCCCAATGAAAACTACGCCCGGGAACTGTACGAGCTCTTTACCCTAGGGGAAGGGAACGGATATACCGAAGAGGATGTCGTCGAAACCTCCAGGGCCCTTTCGGGATACACAGAACGGGGTGAGGTCCGCTGGACCCCGGTAACCTTTGACCCGACCACCTTTGATTCTGGCACAAAGACCATCCTTGGACAAACCGGAAACTGGGGCTATGATGATGTCATTGACATCCTGTTTCAGGAACGCGCGGCAGAGATTTCGAGATTTATCTGCCAAAAACTCTACGAATTCTTTGTGCATCCGGATTCGGATGACGACGACGGCAATGCCCAGACCATCATCTCGGGAATGGCCAGTACCTTTCAGGCAAACAATTTCGAAATCGCCCCGGTGCTTTCAGAGCTGTTCAAGAGCCAGCACTTTTTCGACGAAAATGCCATCGGGGTCATTATTAAAAGTCCGTTTGACCTCTTTCTGAACTTCATCAACGAATCGGGGTTTCCCTACACGGACACCACCCTGTCTTTTTCCATGGAGTCTTCACGCCTGCTCGGGCAGAACCTGTTCGATCCGTTTGACGTGGCTGGCTGGCAGCGTGACCGTACCTGGATCAATACGAATTTTATCATCGGGCGCTGGCTAACCTCGGAGGTGTTGATACAGGGCTTTTTCCAGGAAAACCCGGAACAATTCCGGACCCTTGCCATGGAAGCGGTGGGGCCGGCTGAAAGCAATACCAGCAACCCGGAAACCGTAGTCCGCGCCCTGGTGGACAAATTCCTGCCGAAAGGCCTGCTGACCCCACAGGATTTTGAAAACGCCATGTCCGTCTTCAAAATCGAGGATGTACCGGAAAACTACTACGGCTCCGATTATATCCCGGGAGGCCTGGGGATATGGATGCTCACCGTAAGCATGGAAGTACCCCAACAGGTATTCCTGCTGCTCATGCACCTGGCCCGCCAACCCGAGTTTCAGTTAAAATAAACCTACGACTATGTGCAACACCCATATACCACTTCCCAAAGGCGAGCTCAGCGCCCACGACCAGGAGCACAAACTATGGAGCCGGCGCTCCTTCCTGCAGGCACTGGGTATTGCCGGGTCAGGATCCCTGATGCTCGGCAGCAACGTCCTGACAGCCTCGGCACCATCCCCGCTTACCGCAGCCATTGCCAGTGCTGAGGGGGACGGTATCCTGATACTGATCCGCCTCTCAGGGGGGAACGACGGTTTGAGCACCGTGATCCCCATCGAGCAATACGATACCTATGCCAATGCGAGGCCGAACATCTACATCCCGGAGAGCAAGATCATAAAACTGACCGATGATTTCGGCATCCCTTCCTACATGCAGGCCCTGGAAGGCCTGTGGGGGGAAGGTCAGTTTAAAGCCGTACACGGGGTCGGGTACGAAAATCAGAGCCTCTCCCACTTTACCGGTTCGGACATCTACGCCAACACGGACCTGACCACTACCGGCTTCAGCGGACTGAATACCGGGTGGATGGGACGGTATTTTGAGAACCTGTATCCGGACTACCTTATCAATCCGCCCGCCGCCCCGGCCGCCATTCAGATCGGGAATTTCGGCAACCTGGTGTTCCAGGGGGAGGAGACCAACTACGCCTTTGTCACCTCCAACATCGACCAACTGGAGGAGATCGCCGAATCCGGGGTACAGTACAGCCTGGACCCACAACTGTTCGGAGATTGCATGTACAGTGACCAGCTACGGTTCCTGAGGGGGGTGGCCAACACCACCTACGAGTATTCAGGACTCATCCATGAAGCCTATGAGCGCGGGCAGAACCAGGTGGAATACCAGGACAACAACTTTGCGCGCCAACTGGCCCTTCTGGCCCGGCTGATCAAAGGAAACCTGGGCACCAGGGTTTACATGATCTCCATGGGCGGGTTTGACACCCATGGAAACCAACCCCTGGTCCACGAACGCCTGATGACCAACCTCTCGGTGGCCGTCCAGAACTTCTATGAGGACCTCGCCTTTACCCAACAGGACGATAAGGTCCTCAGCATGACCTTCTCCGAGTTCGGAAGGCGGATTTTTGAAAACGGTTCCAACGGGACGGACCACGGCAAGGCGGCCCCTACCCTGTTCTTCGGGTCCGGGCTCAACGGCAGTGCTTTTGTGGGGGAACACCCTTCCCTGGAAGACCCGAACAGCCGTGGCAACCTGGAATACACCATGGATTTCCGGGACCTGTATGCCACGGTGCTGGCAGAATGGTTGTGCGTCCCCATCCCCCTGGTGGAGCAGCATCTTTTGGGCCACCCGTACAACCCCGTAAACCTCGGGTTTAATTGTAGCGGGGTCGATTTCCCGGATATCGCCTATGACGATGAGCCCTTTACTCCTCCTACCTCTCCGGGTGATACGCCAAACAATGAGCCCCCGACCCCGGAACTCCTGGACGGGATTGTTCACAAACCTTTTTATCCGACGGATTCCACCCCCCATATCCATGTGGAATTGCCGTTTACGGCCCATGTGGACATCACCCTATTCAACATCCTGGGCCAACGGGTGGCTACCCTGTACAATGAAATGATGTTTGAAGGAAGCCTGGACCTGAATGTTCAGGACCGGGTACCCGGGCACCTGGCCACAGGAAAGTACATCTACCGCATTGAAGTGCAGGACCGCAGGCTTGCCAAATCCATCATGGTGGCCTGACCTGTAAGACAAGCTGGTTAATGCCCTCGGACACTGGACGCCCCTGATATTCTATCTGTCCAGTGTCGCGGGGGCTTTTCTTTTGGGAACAGGTTGTAGGCCGGCGCTAAATTTGGTTATTTTTGTGCCTCGAAGCACATAGCATATGCCAACCCGGACCCCTTCCCACAAGCGAACCACGGTTACCGCCGCCCTCCCCTATACCAATGGCCCCATCCACATAGGCCACCTGGCCGGGGTTTATGTGCCTGCGGACATCTACTGTCGTTACCTCCGCCTGAGAGGGGAAGAGGTCCTCTTTGTCTGCGGGAGTGATGAGCACGGGGTCGCCATCCCCATGAAGGCCAAAAAAGAAGGGGTCTCCCCTAAGGAACTGATCGACAAGTACCACCGGATTATCAAAAATTCCTTTGCCGATTTCGGGATCTCATTTGACAACTACTCCCGTACTTCAGCTGAAATCCACCACGAAACGGCTTCGGACTTTTTTAAAAAACTCTATGATCAGGGCGATTTTATTGAAGAAGAGGGGGAGCAATTGTACGATGCTGAAGCAAAACAGTTCCTCGCGGATCGCTTTGTAACGGGTACCTGCCCGAAATGCGGCTATGAAC
>JAWWDW010000256.1:0-3901 GCA_033719735.1 Robiginitalea sp.
ATGCCATCCTTGTAATCGGCTTTGATATCGTCCTGATCCACGGTTTCGGGCAGGGTGAAAGCACGCCTGAAGGATGTGAACCGGAATTCCCTGCGGGTATATTCCCCCTCTTTTTCAGAGGTTTCATCCTTGGATTCCATGGAAATGGTCAGCACATCGTTATCGACCTCCACGTTGAAATCTTCCCTTTTCTGTCCGGGAACCGCGAGTTCCAGGGTAAACTCCTTCTCCCCTTCCATGATATTCACCGCGGGCAGGGTTTGATTGAATTGATCCACTCCGCCAAACCAGTCAGGGGTCAGTACATCATTCCAGATACTTGGAAACAATCCGGTATTTCTTCTTATAAGACTCATCTTTGTATTTTTTTGGGTTACACAAATACTTACACTTGCAACCCCATAAATGCAAAGGATGTACCGAAGGAATTTTACTGTCGTTCTGTCTGTAAAAAGGGGTATTTAACTGTCTTTTTGACAGTTTTGATGGTGGTTCTTTCGCCAGGTGTGCCCGCAGGCTAGTTGTAGTGCGCCTTGAAAATACCGATAAGGGTTTCCGGAGGGATAATCTTGTCGGGGTACTGATGCATGAGCGCCAGGACCTGGTCAATGGCCGAAGGCGGAAGGCCCATCCGCAGCCCGATGTTGTGGAGTTTGTCGATCTCCTTGAAGGTTTGACCCCGGTCCACATTCATGAGCAAAACCAGGCGGTGGAACTGCAGGATCCGTTCCAGGAGCGTCTTGGGGATGATATTCCGGGCAGGGGAGTCGAAGAGGGTCTCAAAATCCTCCCGATCCACCCCGAGCTGTTCGGCAACCCCCCACAGGAAATCAAATTCAGAGGCCTTAACCTCCTGATCGACCCGGGCAAGGGATATCATTTCGGACAATATGCTCAGTTTTTCCTCGTACGTACTCATGTTGGCCGTTTCGTTCCTATTTACTTAACTCATTTTTCGGCCATTTCGTATACTCCAGACAGGGGAAAGAGCCCTAAGGGGTCCCGGGAAATAAAAAAGCCCGATGTACGTACCATCGGGCTTTTCATATGGATTCTGGGATCCTTATGCCTTTACACGGACAGGGATTCGGTAGGTTTTTCCCTGCTTGAGGTTCTGGTCCGCAACTTTTTCATAGTTCAGGCGGGCCTTCACAAAATGTTCCAGGCGTTCGTCCTGGGTATCCACGGACAGCACGACGATCTGCTTCTGATCGTTCAGCACAAAGCTGACAACCGCCGACAGCTCATCTGCGTCTCCCAAATTAAACCCATTGCGCTCCTCCAGCAGGCTTTCAATCTGCGTGCAAATTTTGGCTTTTGGATTTTCAAGAGGGGAAGGGCCTTCGGTAGCGAACACATTTCCGGCTGAGAGCAACAGGGCAGCTGCAAGTACTAAACTGATTTTTTTCATGATGTTGACTGTTTGATGATTGATGTTTGATGATTGATGAATAAACTTCTTGTCTCAGTAGACGATGGATTTTCGGGTGCGTTACATTAATTTTTTGTTTTAACAGTTTTTTAGTTTTTTTCATTCATCACCCCAATGGTAGCCGGCCCCCTATTTATCAGCGCTTTAGGAGCTCTTTGCAGGTGCTCAGGTTCAACGCTCCTATAGCTCGATCAGCTGACCTGTACCTTGAGGCCCTTTATAGTTTCAGGACAAAGGTGAATGTTGTTTTCCGCTCAAACAATGGGTTGCGGAGGATGTAACGGAAGGATGATGCAAGCGGGAAAACGTGTATGGGAATATAAAAAAAGGGTTACGCCCATGTGACATAACCCTTATTTACGTTTGATAGGTGCTTCAGGATAATACTTCCTTAACCTTGTCTGCCGCCTCCTGGAACTGGACTGCGGAGTGTACAGCCAGGCCGGAATTGTCGAGGATCTCCTTGGCGAGTTCTGCATTGGTCCCCTGCAGCCTTACAATGATGGGTACCTTGATGGCATCCCCCATATTCTTATAGGCGTCCACGACCCCCTGGGCGACGCGGTCGCAACGTACGATACCCCCGAAGATATTGATCAGGATCGCCTGCACATTCGGGTCCTTCAGAATGATCCGGAAGGCTTCCTCCACCCTTTTGGCGTCGGCCGTTCCTCCCACATCCAGGAAGTTCGCGGGCTCTCCTCCCGCCATTTTGATAAGGTCCATGGTGGCCATGGCAAGGCCCGCCCCATTGACCATACATCCCACGTTTCCATCCAGGTCCACATAGTTCAGGCCCACAGCCCGCGCTTCCACCTCAATCGGGTTTTCTTCCCGCAGGTCGCGCATCTCCGCATATTGCTTCCTTCGGTAAAGGGCATTGTCATCAATGGTTACCTTGGCGTCCACCGCCATGATCTTGTCATCTGAGGTTTTAAGCACCGGGTTGATCTCGAACAGGCTGGCATCACTTTCACTGTACGCCTTGTAGAGCGCCATCACGAATTTGGTCATCTCCTTGAATGCCGTCCCGGAAAGCCCCAGGTTAAATGCGACCCGGCGTGCCTGGAAGGGCAGCAATCCCACAGCGGGGTCCACCTCCTCGGTAAAGATCAGGTGGGGGGTTTTTTCGGCCACCTCTTCGATATCCATCCCGCCTTCGGGGGAGTACATGATCATGGTGCGCCCCTTCGCGCGGTTGAGCAGGACAGACATATAGTATTCACTGGTCTCACTGGGGCCCGGGTAATACACATCTTCCGCTACCAGCACCTGGTGGACCTTTTTTCCTTCCGCAGAGGTCTGGGGGGTCACCAGGTTCATCCCGATGATCTGCCCGGCCAGGGCTTCCACCTCCTTGAGGTTTTTTGCGAGTTTAACACCACCGCCTTTTCCCCGTCCACCTGCGTGCACCTGGGCCTTGATCACATGCCAGCTGGTCCCCGTCTCCTGGGTCAGTTCCTTGGCAGCTTCCACGGCTTCCGATGCGTTGTGTGCTACAATTCCCCGCTGAATGCGGACTCCGAAACTGGCAAGGATCTCCTTGCCCTGATATTCGTGTAGATTCATGTCCTGTCAATGAATGGTTGGGTGCAAAAATAGGAAACGGGGCCGACTTCCCCTAATAGATTCCCATGGGGTTTTACGACAGTTTGTAGTCCTTGAAATCCAGGGGGTCAAAGTTGCGGAAATGCCCGTTCATCTCGATCAGTTCCCGGGTATGGTTGAGCTGGCTGAGCACCTTGGCAGTCTGGTTCAGGTGGTCCAAAAGGAACTGCAGGCGGGCTTTTTCACTGGCCAGTTGCAGCAACTGGTACTCCTGCTGAAAGGACAACCCCATTTTGTGTGCGAGGGTAAAGCTGTTGAAGACCTCTTCTTTTACGGGCGGAAAAGGCAGGTCCATCAACCGGTAAAGTTCCCTGGAGGCCTCCAAAACCGCTTCCTTCTGGGCCGGATCCGCATCCTGTACGGGCTCCGGGAAAAGCACCTCCCCCCCGGGATAACTCTTGCCCTCCAGCTCAGGCTGGAAGGAAACCACCCGGAAGACCTGCCGGGCAACACATACCACGTCCATGGACCCGTCCGCATAGGTGTTGACGATTTCCTTGAGCTGTACTTCGGTACCAAAGGAAATGGTATCTTCAATATATACGGGGATGCCGAAGGTCATCGCCTCCTGCTGGCAATCGCGGATAAGTTCTTTATAGCGTTCTTCAAAGATATGAAGGGGCACGGTCTCGCCGGGAAAAAAAACCGCCTTCAGGGGAAATAATGGAATCCTCATGAGGTAAAGCTACAAAGTAGTGCCCTTTCTGTCAAGATTTTGATTTGTTATAATTACAACATTTTGTTTTATATTTAAGATACTATCGGGGCTTTATTTGGGGATACCCGGAAAGTAGGCTAGATTTGCGAAAACCTCCAGAACTATGGAAGCTGAAGTATTGAGACAAATAGCCGGGGAATTCG
>JAWWDW010000257.1:0-3893 GCA_033719735.1 Robiginitalea sp.
GAACCGCCCTGGCAAGGCCAGGGCTGGGTTTGCATTTGCAGGACGGGAACTCAAGGGATCACAGAGCCTGCCTGTTGGCGGGCGAAGGTAATCCCTCCGGGTGGCTTTTTTTGTTCCGCCTTCGGGAGTCGAAGGCCAACGCACCGGCTATAAAATCTTCAATCGGAATGTCCCCGAGGGGGTTTTCTCTATAGAATTTTCCCGAAGGATGCTCTCCTTTTCAAGTACTTCCAGCAGCCATTCTGTCTGGTTTCGGGATGGAGGTACCAGCTGTAACCGTTTCATTGTGGTCGGCACCATCTCCAGGTTCTTTAAGTCGCCGTCCCCGGTAAGGGTCACAAAATACAACAGTCCTAGGTCCGATCGGTAGGATTCATGGCCCGAGATCCCCTCATAATCAGTGATCAGGTCCCCACAGCCATAGAGGATGAGTTTGTTTTTATAGACTTCAAAACCCTTTACATGGTGGGAGGAATGCCCGTGGACCAGATCCACACCTCCAAAATCGATGAGCCGGTGCGCAAAATCACATTGGCGTTGTGGGGTGTCATACCCCCAGTTCCCGCCCCAGTGGATGGAAACTACCACAATATCCCCGGGCTTGGCATATTGCCTGATTTTCCCCTGGAGCTTTTCCAAGGAATTCTCTGAATAATCCTCCAGCAGGAACAACCCAGAGGCCCGTTCTGTTGCCCTCCACCCAGCGGGAATCCCACTATCTGTCATCCCCACCCCAAAAATCCAAAGGCGTGTCCCCCGGACCTCCTTCATGATGGGCCTGGCAGCCCCTTGCAGATCACTCCCGGCTCCCACAAAGGGGATCCCTTCACTTTTCAAACTCCTCAGGGTCTCAGCGAGGCCTTCCCGTCCCCAGTCCAGGGTATGGTTGTTGGCCAGCGACACTACATCAATCCCGCCAACTCTCAAGACAGGTATATTGGCCGGGTGCATCCGGTAATGCACGCCTTTGTCCTCCCAGGGATTCTCTGAAGTGGTGATACTGGTCTCCAGGTTGATCAGGCGGATATCAGGTTTCCGAATGTCCAATTCTTCCAGGGCAAACCCCCAGACATACTCAAAGGGCACCGGTTTCTGGATCGGTCCGTTTACCCTTTCGGCCAGTTCCACATAGTGCCGGGCATCTTTTACATAGGACTCATACAGCAAGGGTCTAACAGGGTTCGCAAGGATTTGGTCCATCCCCCTGCCGGTCATCACATCCCCGGAAAGGAAGAACGTGATGTCAGTCTCATTCATGTCGCTGTCGGATTGTATCATGAATAGTGCGATTACAAAGAGGATAAAACTCGTACGAGTCGGGATCATGCCACAAAAGAAAAGGAATTGGTACCAGGTATGAAGTATATGGAATCTGCCCAAAGGATACCATGACGGGGGTCATTATGTTCATATTGGGACACATCCAAAATTGGTTCGGACCAGGGCCGGGCACCGTCCTTCAGGGCCTCCATAGATTGCTTCCGGCGGGAGAACAGACGTCCTGCAAAAGCCTTTGCCCTCTGGCCTGAGCGAGGCAGGCACCGCTCAAAGCGAATAACCTATGCGGGCATCCAAAAAGTTGGCCACATGCCCATGGGCCTTCAGGCTTATCCCCGTACTGAACCGCTTATTTATGCGGAACACCAGGCCATACCGCTGGTAAACATCCGGGTGTTCGGGGTTCGGGTTGTAGAGGTACGCCCCAAATTGCTGGCTGAACAAAAACTTGCCCAAAAGGAATTCGTGGCCCACTGCAAGGCCTGCTTTTAGAGGGGTGGTAGGGTCTCCCTCCTGGTCGAGCACGTAGCCCGTACCGTTGTCATACATGAATTCGCCTCCGAGGGTGTATGCATTCAGCCTGGCAAACTGCCTGCTCCACTTCACCTCCAGGCCGGGTGAAAAAACAAAGAGGTTGTCACGGGGTTCCTCGTAAGAAAGAAAGAAGGTAAAATCCAACCTGCGTTGGGGTGGGCCGTTTTTCCTCCAATCTACTTCTGCCCTCCTTTTGAATTCAAAGTCCTCCAGGTAATAGGAGGCCCCCAACCCTATGGAAGGCCAGTTGATCCCCTTGTTGGGTTTGCGGACACCCCCGTTCGAAAAATGGTTATACACCAGGGTGGCATCCAGCGTCCACCGCGGGGCAACCCTGTAGTGCACACTGCCCCCGAGTTGCAGTGGGAAGGCCAGATAGGTGCTGTAACTCAGGTTGTTGGGGTTTTCAACGGGGTCGTAAGGGGAATTCTGATACGAAAGCCCCAGCCCCATGCGCACGGAATAATACACCCGGCCGCTGGTGTTAAAGTACGGTTCGATATAGAAAAGGCCCGTAACCCCCTGCCCCAGTACCTCCGGGTTGTCGTAATCCCAATACGTCAGGGCGACCCCCATTTTGGGATAGCACATACAGGATTCCCAGGCTTTCTGGGAGATCTTGTGCCAGGCAAAATCCAGTTCCACGCCCAGCGGATAGGAATCCTCGATGGGCCTTAAGTCCCGGCTGTGTATCCATACGGACCCCACGTGGAAGTTTCCCCCGGCCGCCCGGACCAGGGCAGGCCCGGGATTCTCCTTTTGGGTAGCACTCCCGGTACCATGCCTGTCCTGAGCACGTATACCATTAGCGGATGCGATGAAAACCGCTAGCAACAAGCACGTATGTAACTTACGTAGGGGCATAGAAATTTGAGCAGGTTGACCGCAACCCGGTCCCTGCAAATTTACAACCCGGATCCCAAAATTTAAATCGACTCTGGGCTTCGTCAGAAAAACGGGAGAAGGACCGCTTCTTTGGGATTGAATCGTATTTTTGCCAAAAGATTCCAGGATTAGACTGGAATTCCTTAATTTATTCCATCATTCAAGTCCAAAGAGGTCCCCTCCGGGCTCCTTTTTTGGAAACAACCGTGATGTCATGGCAGGAAATAAGGAACTATCCCGGGAACGGCCCGTTCTGACGGACCCTATGGTAGAACCGGATTCGTTGGAGGCATACTTCGAAAAGTTTCGTCGAAACATCGTCGGGATCGACCAAACCTATCCGACCCCCTATGGGGATAAGAAAATCGTCTATGCGGACTGGATCGCCAGTGGGCGGCTCTACGCGCCCATAGAGGAAAAGCTGCTGCGTGATTTCGGCCCCTTTGTGGCCAACACCCATACGGAGACCACGGTCACGGGCACCACCATGACCAGGGCCTATGCCGAGGCCCGCAGGATTATCAAAGAGCACGTAAATGCCAATGCAGATGACGTGCTGATCACCAGCGGGTCCGGGATGACCGGGGTGGTCAACAAGTTCCAGCGGATCCTCGGCCTGAAGGTCCTGGAGAACCTGAAACCGCATACGAAAATACCGAAAGAAAAACGCCCGGTGGTCTTCCTGTCCCATATGGAGCACCACTCCAACCAGACCACCTGGCTCGAAACCATCGCCCAGGTGGTGGTCGTACCCCCGGACGATGAAGGACTGATCAGCCTGGAAAACTTTGAAGCATGCATCCGGCAGTACCAGGCGGCTCCCATCAAAATTGCAGCCGTCACCGCTGCCTCCAACGTTACCGGGATCCGGACCCCCTATCACGAAATAGCCCAGCTGATCCATAAATACAACGGGCTCTGTTTTGTGGACTTTGCCTGTTCTGCCCCCTATGTGGAGATTGACATGCACCCGGAAGACCCGGAAGCCCGTCTGGACGCCATCTATTTCTCCCCCCACAAGTTCCTCGGGGGTCCTGGATCCAGCGGTGTCCTCCTGTTCCACAACGACCTGTACCGTAACCAGGTCCCGGACAACCCTGGGGGAGGAACGGTCACCTGGACCAACCCCTGGGGGACCCACAAGTATTTTGACGATATCGAGACGCGGGAAGACGGGGGCACCCCGGCATTCCTAC
>JAWWDW010000258.1:0-3883 GCA_033719735.1 Robiginitalea sp.
ACACATATTAGGAATACTCTTGTTGATGGGCAGTTACTCCTGCATTGAGGAAGTGGATATCGACACCGGCCTTGAGTCTACTGTGGACCTGGATGACATCCTTGTGGTGGAAGCCACCCTGACGGATCAGCTGGAAGTTCAGAAGGTCCTGCTCAGCAAGCCTACCCCGTTGGGTGCCGATACCGTACGCATCGAAGAACAAAACGCCCGTGTAGTTGTGGAGGAGAGTTCAGGCGTTGCCTATTCGTTTTCGGAAGTGGCCCCCGGGACCTATCAGTCCGACCAAAGCTTTGCTGCCAGTGCCGGGAATGCCTATACCTTACGGATTACCCTGGCCAATGGCAGGGAATACGCTTCCACCCCGGAACGCTTGCCCGGGACTTCTGTCATTGATGACATCTACGCCGACCGCACCCGCTCCGACACCGGGGTAGACGGAGTTGCGATTTATGTCGACAGCTCGACCCCGGATGCGTCATTTGGAAATTACAAGTACACCTATGAGGAGACCTATAAGATCATCGCCCCGAACTGGACGGCCTTTGAATTTGAAATCCTCAATGATGGGTCGGAGCCCGGGAGTGTTCCCGCTGTACAGTTGGTCCCAAGGGCACAGGAAGAAGAAGTCTGCTACAATACCGTGCCTTCCAACGAGGTGATCCTCTCTGATGGGACCACCCTTGTGGATGGGCAATCCGCGGGGAACCTTATCCGCTTTGTGGGTAAGGACAATCCCATCATTTCACACCGGTACAGCATCCTGGTGCGCCAGTACCTGCAATCCCCGGAAGCGAATAGTTTTTACACAAGCCTGCGGGATTTCTCTTCCACCGAGAACATCTTCAATCAGGTCCAGCCCGGGTTGCTGGAGGGGAATATCAGCCCGGTGTCAGGCGATGATTCCTTCGTCCTCGGGTATTTTGAAGTGAGTTCTGTTGCAGAATCCAGGCTGTTTTTTAACTATGTCGACTTTTTCCCGGGCGAACCCCTGCCCCCGTATTTCGAGGGTACCAACTGTGACCGGTTTCTCGCACCCCTTTTAGGGGACCCTGAGCTGGACGGGTTTGTACCTCCGGATGTCACCTGTGGTCAGACCTTACTGGAATTACTCGCCCTGGAAGAAATTGAGTTTTACGAAGACAATACACCTCCCGGGGAGTGCCAGGGGCCCTACCTGGTGACTTCCAGGGCATGCGGGGATTGCACGGCCCTGGGTAGCAATGAGGTACCTGAATTCTGGATTGAATAACCGATTGATGAAGCTGATTGTTAACATAGTACTCGTATTGGCTGTTTTCCTGACCGGGCTCAGGATGGCAGGTCAGGTGCGTATCACCAGTGAGGAAGAGCTGGAACTACTCAAAGCCACGCCCCTGGAGACCGTCTACCTGCACAGCAATACCACCCTGTTTTTTCCGGGGGAGTATCTCTACTACAGCCTGTATACGATCAATACCCAAACCTATCGGCTCAGCACTATCAGCAAAGTTGCCTATGTACAACTGGTAGGGGAAAATGGCACTGTGGTGTTTACCCAGAAGGTTTCCCTGGACCGGGGCAAGGGGCAGGGGGATTATTTTTTCCCGACGGACCTTCCTTCTGGGAATTACAAGCTGATAGGCTTTACCCATTGGATGAAAAATGCCGGATTGTCCCAGTTCTTCATGTCCGACCTGACTTTCCTGAATCCGTACCGGTCGGATCAGGGTGTTTTTTTGAATGCCGGGGGTGAAGATTCTGCCTGTGCACCAGGGATTCCTGAAGGCAGCGATAACAAAGGGGGCTTCCAGAGTGCCGAGCTCGGCCTGGAACTGCAGGATTCCATCTTGTCGCCGGGGGTAGCCACCAGGATCAGCCTCCGCAATTACAAAGGTGCGCTGGGTAACGGGACCTATTCCCTTTCCGTCCGGAAAGTAGACGCATTTTCCCATGCAGGCCGGATCCCTGCAACGGAGTTTTCCCGCAGGTATCCGAATCTGCAGCAGACCCTGCCCCAGCAGGTGAACGATATTTTGGCCATCCCTGAACAGCGGGGTGAATTGCTGTCCGGCCAGGTTTTTGAGAAGGATACCAAAACCCCTTTGAGGGGCCGGATGTTGGCCCTTTCCCTCCCGGGGGAGGATTTTCAGATAAAAAAGGCGCTTACGGATTTCGAAGGAAAGTTCTATACCTACGTGACAAAGCCTTTCCAGGGGCAAAACGGAATTGTGGAACTATTGCCTCCGGGAAGGATGCCTGCAACCTTCGAGTGGCGTTCCACAACCACCTGGGAGGGCGATATCCCCTGCTTCTATCGTTTTGACCTGAAACCCGAAATGGCAGAGGCAATCCGGGAGCGAAGCGTTCACAACCAAATCGAGAACAGCTATTTCGAGGTGAAACCGGACACCCTCCAGCCCCGGGAGGCCACAGACCCCTTTGAAGGCGAAACACCTATCGTCTATGAGCTCGAGGACTATACCCGCTTTCCAACCGTGCGGGAAACCATTGTCGAGGTGCTGGAACATGTCTGGGTGCGGCGGGGCGATGCCGATGCGGATGACATCATGGTATACCTTCCCGGGGAATCCGCAAGCACCCAGGACGACCCAAAAAGGGCCATGGTAGTGGCAGACGGCATCCTGGTACCGGACCACGCGGCATTCCTTGGATATGACGCCCGGAAAATACAGACCATCCGGATCATCCGCCAGAAGTACCAACTGGGAGGGACCGAATATAAAGGGGTCCTTGGAGTGGAGACGCTTGAAGGGCAATTCGGGGCCAACTGGGAGTCTGAATACGGCACCCGTTTTTCATATCTGCCCCCGGCACCCCGGAAAGCCTATTTCCAGCAGGGAAAACCAACGGCCCATGTACCGGATTTCCGGTACCAGCTCCTGTGGGAACCCCGCATCGAACTGGAAGGACCTGCAAAGCCCTTTACCTTTTACACTTCCCAGGTGCCAGGCCGCTATGAAGTGGTGCTTGAAGGCTTCACAACCTACGGCAAGCCCATCTCCCTGAAAACCTATTTTGTGGTTCAGGAAGAATGATCCCTGGGCCCGCTATTCACAGGTCCGAATCGTACTGGAGGGGTGCAGGTGGCGGCAATTTTAGCTCGCCCAGCAGCTCGTAATAGCGCGGGTCCTCCTGCAGGCGTCCGTTTAACTGGCGTTCGTTGGCCAGGAAATATCGGACGAACCAGGGATACCATGCGTGCTTTTTCCCTTTATAAAGGTGTTCGAAGGTTTTATCCATATCCCCAGCTTCCAGATAGCATGCGGAGAAGGCCAGGTTGATAAACGGGGCATCCGGAAACCCCTTGAGTTCTTCAAGGACCTTTTGGGCTTCTTCCGTATAACCATGCCGAATCAGGGTGGGGCCGTAGAAAATGTACCATCCCTTGTTGATCTCGCATCCCTGCCGCATCAATTCCAGGCCGTCTTCTACCTTTCCCATTTCTGTGAGCACCCTTCCTTTTAGAACCTGTGCCAGGGCTTTCCCACCTGTCTTCATCTCAAAAACCTTCTCGAGCTCTTTCAGGGCCAGGTCGTATTCCCCCACCCAGCGATAGAGCTCTGCCAGCCATACCGTATGAAGTGGGGTAAAGGGGTCCAGTTCCTGGGCCCGCTTGTGTGCATCTATGGCTTCATTCATCCGGCCAAACAGCGCCAGGTACCAGGACCGGTGGTAGTGGTTGTACGCCATATTCGGGTTCAGGGAATCTGCTTTCTTAAAGGCGTATTCCGCCAGGTTCCAGTCCCACCCCCAGTAGGTGTGGTAGTGGGACAGCGCGGCCCATCCTTCGGCGTTGGCGGAATCCAGTTGGATGGCCCTTTTGGAAGCGGCCAGCGCCTTGGGGAAAACATCCGGGGGTGGCATCAGGCTGTGGCCCCAGGTG
>JAWWDW010000259.1:0-3878 GCA_033719735.1 Robiginitalea sp.
ATGGTTCCGATATCATTGTCCTGGAGCGCGCCCGCGATGATTTCCGAGGCCGATGCGGAGCGCTCATTGATAAGGACGTAAACGGGGTTGTTCTCAAATGCGCCCCGGGAGGTGGCAAAGGTCTTTTCGATCTGCCCTTTCTTATTTTTGGTGAAGAGGATCAACTTGCCCTTGGGAAGAAAGGCATCGGCAATCTGCTCTGCGACATTGAGGTAGCCCCCTGGATTGTCGCGAAGGTCCAGGACGAGTTTTTCAGCCCCCTTTGATTTGAGCTCATCCAGGGCCTCGCGAAACTCGTCATAGGTGGATTCCGCAAAGCGGTTCATCCGGATATACCCCATGTCCGGCTGGAGCATATAATACGCGTCTATGCTGCGGATTGGGACCCGGTCCCGCTGCAACCGAACCCGAAAGGTGCGGTCTTCGGATTTCCGGTAGATGGTCAGAACCACCTGGGACCCTTCCTGTCCCTTTAACCTGTTTACGATATCCTGGTTGGAGAGGTCCCTTCCATAGAGGGTATCGCTGTCGGCAATAAGGATCCTGTCCCCCGGCTGCAGCCCTCTTCTGCGGCTGGGGCCCTTTTTGATGGTCCGGGTGATGGTAATCGTATCCCGGTACATGTAAAAATTGATCCCGATCCCCACAAAATCCCCTTTCATGTTTTCCGAAACACGCTGCATCTCGTCTTTTGGGATATAGACCGAGTGCGGGTCCAGCTTGTCCAGGATGTTGTTGACGGTCACATCCACGATGCTGTCGGTATCCACCTCGTCTACATATTCGTAATCGATGTAGTCGATCAGTCGGTTGAGCTTGTCCTTTTTGGAGTTGGTGGTGAAGAGTTTTTCAGGGGTATCGTCAAAATGCAATTTGCCCCCAACAAAGATCCCCAGGGCCAACGCAAAGGCCACCACCGCAGGTCCTATGTAGTAACTTCTCTTCAAATCAATCTTCATCAACTTCAACGGGATCTTCGATTACCGGAAGGTGTACCAGGTCTACCCCTGCCCGCTGCAGGAAACTGAGGCCTGAGTCGTCCTTGTAGGCATGCTGGTAAACCACCCGCCTAATGCCGGACTGATGGATGAGTTTGCTGCATTCCCGGCAGGGGGAAAGGGTTATGTACAACGTAGCCCCCTCACAGGACTGGGTAGAGGAAGCCACCTTTGAAATGGCATTTGCCTCTGCGTGCAACACGTACCACTTCGTGTAGCCCTCCTCATCCTCACAAATATTTTCAAATCCGGTTGGGGTTCCATTGTACCCATCCGAAATGATCATGCGGTCCTTGACGATGATCGCCCCCACCCGCTTTCGCCTGCAGTAAGACAACTTACCCCATTCAAAGGCCATCCGAAGATAGGCCCGATCGTATTTCTCTTGTTTTTTCCTTCTCACGATACACTCTGATAACGCCCCCACCCTGTGGTTTCGTACCGGAATTCACTAAGATACCGGCTTTCCGATAGCCTGACAAACCCGCCGGGGTTAATTTTAAGTGAAAATACTCCTAAAGGACTCAGAAAAAAATCAGCTTCAGGGATATAGCCACAATAAGCAGGCTAACCCCCCAGATATAGTATTTCCGGTTGACTTTTGCAAGCTGCAGGACCCCGTAGGTCACCGACAAGACCACTACCAGGACCAAAAGCTGCGCCCCTTCAATTCCCGCAGCAAAGCCGAATAGTGGTCCTGTTTTCTCCTCTTCCCCTGTCATCAGCATGCGGAAATAGTTGGAAAAGCCAAAGCCGTGGATCAGCCCGAAAAAGCCTGTCGCCCCAAGGTCCAGGCTAAAGGCGTGCCTTAAATCGGCCCCTTTGCTTTCGACGTACAGGTTGAATAAGGCGGTAATGAGAATGGTAATCGGGATCAGGGTCTCCACGAGGTCTGAGTTGACCTCAACGATCCCATACGCGGCAAGGGCCAGGGAAAAACAATGCGTCAGCGTAAAGAGGGTGGCGAGCCAGAAGACCTTTTTCCACTGCAGAAAGGAAAAAGGCAGGGCCAGGGCGGTGAGAAAAAGCACGTGATCATACCCGCCGGGGTCCAGCACATGAAAAAATCCGAGTTTTGTATAAAACCAAAAGTCACTCATATCACTTTGGGATTTTTGGAGAGCCCCGGGCTAAAGTCCCCGTTCTTTCTGTATTTGTTCGTAAGCTTTCTGTACCTGTTTGAATTTTTCCTCTGCCCCTTTCTTGATGGCTTCATCCTGGGTATTTACCCGGTCCGGATGGTATTTTTTGGCCATGTTCCGATATGCCTTTTTGACTTCATCATCCGTTGCGGTGCGTTCGATCTCCAGAATGGTATAGGCGGTATCGGCCGACTCGAAGAACATCGCCTTGATACTTTCGAAATCCCGCGGACCCAGCCTGAGGTAGCCGGCGATTTCCCTGAGTTTTTCAACTTCTGCCTGACTTACCCCTCCGTCGGCCCCTGCGATACCGAACAAAAAGTGCACCAATTGCAGCCGGACCTCATACCGGGTACGCTGATTGAGATAGGAACAAATCCGTTGGGCCGAAACTTCCCGTTTTTTAACGACCTCATTGAAGGTCCTGAAGATGGCATTGGCCTTCTCTTTCCCGTATGTACTGAGGAAGTACTGCCTTACGTAATCGAGTTCCTGCTGGGTTACACTCCCATCGGCCTTGATCACAATGGAGCAAAGGGAGATCAGATGCAGTTCGAAATCCTGGGGCGAAACCTGGGCCCGGCCAAAATCCCGGAAAACAGACCCGCCGCCTTGGTTCATGCCATCGACCAGGCTACCCAGAAAAAATCCGAGCAGGGCCCCGGGCAGGCGGAACAAAAAATATCCTAAAATGGCGCCAAACCATTTGACCATGTTCAAAAAAAATTTGCGCAAAGATAGGGGTTTCGCCCTGAATGATGCCGGCAGGTCCCCTTCTTGGATGCTGTGCCGGACTCTTTCTGTTTTTGTACCTTTGTGGACGCAATAAAAAATAAATTTCTATGTACCCAGCAGAATTAGTAAAACCCATGCGCGAGGATTTGGCTTCCGCCGGATTCGAAGAGCTTTATACCGCAGAGGCTGTTGAGACAGCCATCAAACAGGACGGTACCGTCCTGGTCGTCGTTAACTCCGTATGCGGATGTGCCGCTGCAAATGCAAGGCCTGCGGCCAAGCAGAGCCTGCGACACACCAAAAAGCCGGACCGGCTGGTAACCGTTTTTGCCGGTGTGGACAGGGAGGCTGTTGATGCAGCCAGGAGCCTGATGGTACCATTCCCCCCCTCATCGCCGAGTATGGCCCTTTTCAGGGACGGAGAACTGGTACACATGATTGAGCGCCACCATATCGAGGGCCGGCCCGCCGAAATGATCGCCGATAACCTCGTACAGGCCTTCGATGAATTTTGTTAACCCCTGGTTGGTTACGAAATAAAAACCGCTTCACCCAAGCGGTTTTTTATTTTTGTACCGGTATGCAGAAAATCCTGTCCTATCCCCTCACAATCATTTTCCTGATATTTTTCGGGCTGACCCTCCTTTTTTTTCATCCGGTACAATGGGTGTGTCTGAACTTCTTCGGGTATAATGCCCACAAAAAAAGCGTAAGCGTGCTGAACCTTTGCCTGATGTGGTGCACCCACCTTCTGGGAACCCGGTACAGCTTCCGTCTCCCCGGGGACATACCTGAATCGGGGCCCTTGATTATCGTCGCCAACCATCAGAGCATGTACGACATCCCACCCATCATTTGGCTCCTGAGAAAATACCATCCAAAATTTGTCAGCAAAAAGGAGCTTGGCAGGGGAATTCCCAGTGTATCCTACAACCTGCGCCATGGAGGGTCGGTGCTTATTGACCGGAAAGACCGAAGACAGGCCATGAAAGCCATTGCCGGG
>JAWWDW010000260.1:0-3866 GCA_033719735.1 Robiginitalea sp.
CGTGTTGGCGCTCGATACGTTTCGGGCCGCCTCCTTCCCGGGCCAGTTTTAATCTTCGCTGAAGTTCTTCGATCTTCTTGTCCATTAGTTTTCAGTAGGGATTCGCAATTGTTTCTGGTCTTCGAGGTATTGTTTCAATGCCACGGCGGCAGCGATCCTGGCTTCCTTTTCCTCCCGGGCCCGTAACTGGGCGGCGGAATAGTGCTCCCCGACAAAATGCGTATTGAAATCACCGCTTCGGAAGGCGGGATGCCGGCACACAAAATCCCCAAAGGGCAGGGTGGTCGCCACCCCTTCCACCTGATACATGGAAATGGCTTCCAGCATCCGCTGAATGGCCTCGATGCGGTTGGCGCCGTAGGTGATGAGTTTGGAAAGCATGGGGTCGTAATAAATGGGTACCTGCATGCCCTCCTCAAATCCATTGTCCACCCGGATGCCGGGGCCCTCGGGCAGCCGGTAGCGCTCCAGGGTACCTACCGAGGGCAGGAAGTCATTTTGGGGGTCTTCGGCATAAACCCGCAATTCAAGGGCATGCCCCGTGATCTCGAGGTCCTCTTGTGCCATGGGCAGTTCCTCCCCCCTGGCTACCCGGATTTGCAAGGCCACCAGGTCTACCCCGGTGATGAGCTCCGTAACGGGATGCTCCACCTGCAGGCGGGTATTCATCTCGAGGAAGTAGAAGTTATGATCCGCATCCAGCAGGAATTCCACGGTTCCTGCGCCCACATACCCACAGGCCCTGGCGACATCCACCGCGGCCTTCCCCATCCGATCCCGCAGCTCAGGGGTCAGTACCGATGAAGGCGCCTCTTCAACCACCTTCTGGTGCCGCCGCTGAATGCTGCACTCCCGTTCGAAGAAATGGAGGATGTTGCCGTGGGTATCCGCCATCACCTGTATTTCGATATGCCTGGGGGAACTGATATACTTCTCGATGAATACGGAACCATCCCCAAAGGCCGATTCCGCCTCACTCATAGCCCGTTGAATCTGGGATTTAAGTTCATTCTCGGCCTGGACAATGCGCATGCCCTTGCCCCCTCCCCCGGCAGCAGCCTTGATCAGGATGGGAAAACCAATCGTCCGGGCCACCTCAAGGGCCTCGTCCAGATCCGAAATAGCGTGGTCCGTACCCGGTACCATTGGAATATTATAGGCTTTTACCGCTTCTTTGGCCGCTAGCTTGTCGCCCATGGTCTGTATGGCTTCGGGGCCCGGGCCTATAAAGACCAGGCCTTGCTCCGTTACGGTCTGTGCAAAGCCCGCGTTTTCGCTCAAAAAACCGTATCCAGGATGGATCGCGTCTACCCCCATGGAATTGGCAATTTCAACAATATGTGCGCCCCTAAGGTAGGATTTGGAAGAAGGGGCTTCCCCAATGCACACTGCCTGGTCTGCATACCGCACGTGGGGGGCATCCCTGTCGGCCTCCGAAAACACAGCTACCGTCTCAATACCCATTTTTCGAGCTGTTTTCATGACCCGTAGGGCAATTTCACCCCGGTTGGCTACCAGTATCTTTTCCATGTTCAGGTATTGTTTATTCGAATTCCACCAACAGGTGTTTCTTGTCCACGGCCATACCCTTTGTCACGGCCACTTTTTTGACGACCCCCTCCCGTGGGGACAGGATCACGTTTTCCATTTTCATGGCCTCCAGGACCAGGAGGGCGTCGCCTTCCTGAACGGCGTCCCCTTCCGAAACCTGTATATCCAGGATCAGGCCCGGCATGGGGGCTTCAATCTGGGAGATGTTCCGGGCCGAGCCCACTTCGAACCCCATATCTGAGATCAGGGCATCCAGCGCATCTGTGATCCGGACGTCATAGGGTTTTCCACTGACGGAGACCCGGTACGACTTCTTGTGGAAATCGGATGCGAGGATGGTCGTTTTGTAGGACTGATGTTCGCTCAGCACATGGATGGAGGATGCATCCATTCGCACCATGTCAAAAGGATCAAGGGCTTTGGCGTCCATTTCAAACGACCATTCGCCGTTCACCGAAACTTTGTATGGGACAGACATAGATTGTTTTTTAGGGCATGGGCATAAAAATAAGGGTTCGTGTGGAATGTTCAGGAGGTTAAGTCCTGTTTTTTTCGTATTCAGCAGCCATACCGGTTTCCGTGGCCCATGGACGCTTTCCGGATACGTTTGTCGCGATTTCAGGCAGGCCGGGTGAATCTAAATTCCTATTTTTGGGATAAATTCGATCCCTCATGTTAACCATCGGAATCGCTGGAGGCACGGGATGTGGGAAAACAACGGTCGTAAATCAGATCATTGAACAGCTCCCCTCCAATGAGGTCGGAATCCTAACACAGGATTCGTACTACAGAGACCTTTCCCACCTCTCCTATGAGGAACGGTCCCGGATCAATTTTGACCATCCCAGGGCAATCGATTTCGAGCTGCTGGAAACCCACCTTAAGGAACTGAGGGCGGGAAGGACCATCCAGCAACCGGTCTATTCATTTGTAGATCACAACCGGACGCGCCAAACCATTGAGACCCACCCGCGTAAAGTCATGATCATCGAAGGGATCCTGATCATGACGCAGCCTGAGATCCGGGACATGTTCGACATCAAGATCTTCGTACATGCCGATTCGGACGAGCGGCTGATCAGGAGGTTGAAACGGGATATCACCGAGCGGGGGCGGGACCTCTCGGAAGTGCTCGAACGCTATCAAAACACCCTGAAGCCCATGCACGACCAGTTTATAGAACCCACCAAGGAATTCGCCGACATCATCATTCCGAACAACAAATACAACACCGTTGCCATCGAGATCGTCCGGACCATTATTTCAGAAAAGCTGGTATCGAAATGAACTGGAAGGACCTTCGGAAAAAAAAGTGGTTTGGGATCGTCAGCAACATCTACGTGCTGGTGCTCACCATTTTTACGGTCTGGATGGTCTTCTTCGATACCAATTCGTTGTTGATCCACCTCGAATTGCGGCGGGAGATCGACAAACTCAAAAAACAGCAGGAATTCCTGCGGGAGGAAATTGCCAGGGACAAGGAAATTATTGAAAAACTGTCCGACCCGAAAGAACTGGAGAAGTTCGCCAGAGAGCAGTACTACCTCAAACGAAAGGGCGAGGAGATCTACCTCATCGAATACGAGGACAGCCTAAAACAAAATAAGGATGAAGACCCCTAAACCCTTTTGGGATTTTGAACCGGTTTCTGCCAGGGCGTGGAAACAGAAAATACAGGCCGACCTCAAAGGCGGGGATTACAATGAACTGCTGACCTGGCGCTCCCCGGAAGGCATCACCGTAAAGCCCTTTTACTCGGAAGAGGACCTGCCCGCAGGATCGGGCGAAAACGCCAGCAGGCAGCCCCTGAACTGGCAAATCGGCCATGCCGCGCATCCGGAATCGGAAGAAGGGATCAGCCTGGCCCGGGAAGCGTTGGAACAGGGGGCTGACGGATTGCTGACCACAGTAAACCCGGAAAATTCAGGGAAGCTCACAGGAGTCAAAGCCCTTCCGGGCGCCAAATGGTTTGACCTTCGGGGGATAGCTCCTGAAACACTTGAAACCCTTAAGGAAATGGCGGATGCCTCCCACGAGTGGCTGCTGGACCCCATTGGAGATTTAGTGGCCACCGGCAACTGGCGGGAAGGCATGGCCTCGGACCTCAACGGACTGGGAACCGTCATAAACACATCGGCTGGAAAAACCGGCCTGGCCATCCATCTGTCCCAGTATCAAAATGCAGGTGCCACCCGGGTACAGGAGCTGGCCTATGGCCTTGCCCACGCACACGAATACCTGCTACGGGCGGCTGAAACCCCCGACATCCAACCCCTGTTGGACCAACCCGTATTCCTGGTAGCGGTGGGTAATGA
>JAWWDW010000261.1:0-3840 GCA_033719735.1 Robiginitalea sp.
CTGGAAGAATTCACGGATATCGCCAGTGTTATCCCCTTTGTGGAAGAACTTTTTGGGCAAAAGGCTGCACGCCTGCTTGAGGAAGTAAACCAGTGGGTCCCGCGGTTTTTGAGACAGGTGCAGGGGAGGGTTCAGGAGCGGGACCGGCTTGGCTATGTGATCGACGGGCATGGGGACCTTCATTGCCGGAATATTTTTTTGCTGGATCCCCCGGTTATCTTCGACTGCATTGAATTCAACGCAGACCTGCGAAGCCTGGACATGCTCAATGAAATCGCATTTTTGTGCATGGACCTGGAGCGCTATGGCCGGCCGGACCTCGCCCGTGCCTTCACGCGGAAATACCTCGCTTTAAATCCCATCGTGGAAGAAGCAACAGATCGGGACCTCTTCCTTTTCTATAAGATGTACAGGGCCAATGTCCGTATCAAGGTGTCCTGTATACACCTGATGGAAAAGACGGGCCCGGAACTGGATCGAAAAAAGGAGCGGGATCTGATCAGACAGTATTTGAAGCTCTACGAGGGATATTTCAGGGAGTTGAAAGGCGGGGTAGGGTAGCATGGGTATGGAGTTGCAGGGGGTACCCCCCCCCTACTTCAATCTACCCGGCAGGCCTGCAAAAAGCAAGCATGCAGAAAGGATGATGAGCTCTTTTTCGTCACCTACCCCGCAGGCTGTGAATGAATTTGGGAAATATAGGTGGTCTGTGGAATTTTATGAGGATACCTCGTTGTGACGCCTGGGATCCCTTTCCGTGCTATTCCTTGAGTTTGTTCAAACTGTCCATCTCTTTCCGGAATCTCAGGATCATAAAACTATCGAGTTGCGTTCCGATGCTATCCCGCATATACCGCCAGTTAGCGGCGTCCATTTTAACGGTGTAGTCCCTGATCTGGTTGAACCTTTCAAGGTTAAACCGGTTTGATTGCCAGGCGGCTTCGGTACTTTCCCGGTGTTTGAGATCCTGCAGATAGATGCCGATCCCGAATCCGGCTATAACCAGAATTAGGACTATAATAAACTGTTTTCTCGTTTTCAGCATGCTTGGAGCCTGGTGATCCCACCCTGCAACAGGGCCTGGTTGATTCTCTGTCTAAACTAGTATTTTCCTACACAGTTCGTATTAAAATCAGACGAAGTGGCCGGAAATCAGGATTTTCCGCTTCAAAAGGGGCTGATTATCCCGGTGTTTTGACGCATCCCAGGAAGTTGTACATCCAACAAAATCCTTAAATTTAAATCAGGCCGGCAGTAGCCGGGACCACGTTCCAGGTCAATTTTTCCGGTACGGGGAACAATCATAAAAAGATCATTATATGAACCGACGAGTGACCATCCTGCATTTAGTGCTTCTTTTCAGCAGTTGTACAGAGGTTAAACAACAAGGTGCAGGAGATAAAGAACAGAACGAAATGCGCACAGAACCTAAGATCACGTCCGTCATGGGTAAGGAGGCCACCGTGTATTCCACGGCAGAAGGGACAGCACTACGGCTGCAACAAACCGGGACATTCGCATTTGAAGCGGCAGCACAACCTTTGGAAAACGAGGTTTCGATATTTGTGAACCCAAACAAAACGTTTCAGACCTTGCTGGGCATCGGGGGCGCCATAACGGATGCCTCTGCTGAGGTTTTTGCACAGTTACCTGCTGAAAAACAACAGGAGTTTTTGACGGCCTATTACGACAGGGAGCAGGGAATCGGATATTCGCTCTGTCGGACCCCTATCCATAGCTGTGATTTCAGCAGTGGGAGCTATACCTATATCGAAGAGGGGGATAAGGAGCTCGAAACCTTTAGCATTGCCCATGACCAGGACTACAGGATCCCCCTGATCAAGAAGGCCACAGAAGCTGCCGGAGGCAGCCTGTTGCTCTACGCCAGTCCCTGGAGTCCCCCGGCCTTTATGAAGGACAACAACAACATGCTGCAGGGCGGAAAACTGCTCCCGGAATACGCAGATGCCTGGGCGCGTTACTATGCAAAGTTCATCAAGGCCTACGAGGCTGAAGGAATGTCCATTTGGGGGATTACCATACAGAACGAGCCCATGGCCGTACAACGGTGGGAGTCCTGTATCTGGACTGCCGAGGAGGAGCGGGATTTCCTGAAGAACCATCTTGGACCGACCCTGGAACGGGAAGGGCTGGGCGATAAGAAAATCGTGGTCTGGGACCATAACCGGGACCTGATCAACCACCGGGCCAATACGATCTTTGAGGATCCCGAAGCTGCCAAATACGCCTGGGGAATCGGATTCCACTGGTATGAGACCTGGGCGGGGGGGAAGCCCATGTTTTCAAACCTTGGAAATATCAATGAATCCTTTCCGGACAAAAACCTCCTTTTTACAGAAGGGTGCCAGGAAGGCTTTCGTGCGGACCGCTACCAGTACTGGCCCCATGCAGAGCGGTATGGCCGCTCCATCATCAATGATTTCAATAACGGTACTGTGGGCTGGACCGACTGGAATATCCTATTGAATCAGGAAGGCGGTCCCAACCATGTGGGGAATTACTGTTTTGCCCCAATACACGGGGATACGGAGGAAGGAGAACTAATCTATACCCCCACGTACTATTATATCGGTCACTTTTCAAAATTCATCCGTCCTGGTGCCAAAAGGATCAGTACGGTAAGCAGCCGTAGCCACCTGCTTGCCACCTCCTTCATGAACGAAGACCTTAGTATGGTCAACGTGGTTATGAACCAGAGCGATGCGCCTATGGAGTATAAACTCTATGTGGGAGCCGGGGAGGCCATTTCCCTGAGTATCCCGGCCCATGCCATTCAGACAGTGGTCACGAAGTAATAACAGGCGGAGGATTTTATAAACGCTTAATCCGAACACAAGGCCTGGCTCCCGGGAAGCCCCCGGAATTTGGAGCTTGTGTTAGGGGGCTACTGGCCAGGCAGATGCCCCCAAGGGGCTTAATCAGTTCTTAACTCCTTCTCTATGATCTCCAGAATGCCGTCGATGTAGTTGAGGACCCCTTCCGACTGGGTGTTGATAAGGGACAGCCAACTTATTACCGAAGCCAGGTGGTTTTCAAATTCAGTGGCGTTTTGAAGAAATTTCAGGTCAACCGGACTGTCGGACAATCCAACCTGGGTGTTAACCCTATCCGGGGAAGCCAGTAGGATGGGATCTATGACCCGGTTTCGGATCCGGGCGCTTATGATATTCCGGTAGTTGTATTTCTCGTAGAGGAACGGCCTGAAGTGGTTGTGGTTGTAGCTGTTGTACATGTCTTCATCCTCTTTGAAATCCTGGATCATGGAATTCCAGTTTGAGAGACGGTCGTTGAGGGCTTCATTCTGCATCAGGGTCAGCTTGTCTGTCGAAGTCAGTTGGTTCTGTACCCCCTGGGAAGGGTCAAATGTATAGACAGGGAGTGCGTTGGCCAGCAAGCTGTCTACCTGGGAGCGTGTCATATTTTCGGATTGCTCATCCACATACCTTAGGAGTTCCCGGGCAGATTCCAGGGCGAGTTTCCGCATGGTGATCTTTTGGACCAGTTGCTGTCGGTTGTCCAGGAATTCGTTTTTTAACCGCTGCAGGAAGACACGGGCCTCTTCCCGATCCTTGCGCTGCGTATTCCAGGTATCTACCTGAAGGGCCAGCAATATCCCTATGATCACAATGAAGATCTCCCCGATGACATATCCGAGATACTTAGGTGTCTTGCCCACCCGGCTTGGGGGATCGGATCGGTTTTCGATCAGGAGCTGCTGTCGGAGCTGTCGGAAAAAGCGAAACATGTATACGGAAGTAGAGCTTTCTTCAAGGTACAGAATTTCCAGCAAATGCACCCTGGCAAACCTCGGGTCCAAAC